>NZ_JAYQWM010000005.1:0-125300 GCF_036662595.1 Escherichia sp. Lx600-2
GATAAGACGCGTCAGCGTCGCATCTGGCATTTGCACTGAATGCCAGATGCGGCGTAAACGCCTTATCCGTCCTACGATTCCCATTATTTCAACAGATTACATTAAAGTAGGCCAGATAAGACGCGTCAGCGTCGCATCTGGCATTTGCACTGAATGCCAGATGCGGCGTAAACGCCTTATCCGTCCTACGAATCCCGCGATTTCCTGACCCTCTCGGCATATACCGTCAGCGTCTGTTTTATCACATCCAGCGTTACCGGCTTCGACAGGCAGCTGTCCATACCGGACTCCAGACACCGCTGCTTCTCTTCAGCCAACGCATTAGCAGTTACTCCGATTACCGGCAACGTCAGTCCCAACTGACGAATGCGTTGCGTCAAGCGGTAACCATCCATATTTGGCATGTTGACGTCGCTAAGCACGATATCAATATGATTCTTGCTAAGTACATTAAGCGCATCGACGCCATCATTCGCGGTTTTACATTGATAGCCCAACGATCCCAACTGATCTGCCAGCAGACGTCGGTTAATCGGATGATCATCCACGACCAGAATCATCATATCGTCATTATCGCTGACCGCTTTGTCCGTCGACGGCAGAGCGTTAGCAGGATCGTCGCTCTCCATCTCGATCAAATAAATACGCGCCAACAATGCCGGTAGCTCATGCGGAGCAGCCACACTGTGTACCCACTCCCCTGGCGCTTTCTCCAGCGGAATACCAATATGTCGACGACAGAAGGTCACTACCGCTCTGCCCTGCCATTTTTTACTCACTACCTCGTCAGTGATTAACACATCTTCGGGAGTCGGTTCCTGCCCTTCGTATGTTGTAACGACGATGCCGCTGCGCTGCAAACTGGTTTCCAGGAACTGACAGAGCGACGCATTGCGGACCGCCAGCCAGCAGCGTTTACCACTCAGCCCTTCCACGCCTTTTTTCTGCGGGTACTGAGCGCCGTACAACGGAATACGCACGGTAAACTGGCTGCCCATTCCCGGTTCTGAATCTACCGAGATGTCGCCGTCCATCATGCTGATCAGTTTTTCACAAATCGCCAGACCCAGACCGGTCCCCTGGAAGTTTCGCTGTACGCCCGTTCCGACCTGGAAGAAGGGATCAAACAAGCGCACCACTTCTTTCGCCGGAATCCCCACGCCGGTATCGCGAACACGGATAGAGAGATAATCGCCATCAGCGCGGACATGCAAAACTATACAGCCGGTATCAGTGAATTTTATGGCGTTACTCAACAGGTTGGAGATGACCTGCTGTAAACGCATCGGGTCGCCATTTAAAGCCACTGGCACATCCGGTTCAATAAAGCAGTACAAGCCTAACTGCTTGCGTACCACCAGCGGTAAATAGTTGGCGGTGATGTGGTTCATCACTTCACGCGGTGAAAACTCACGCGGTTCGATCTTCAACTGTTCCGATTCAATCTTCGAGAAATCGAGAATATCGCTGATAATTTTCAACAACAGGCTGGAAGAGTTGTTCATTGCCGTCACCAGACGATCGACGCCTTTCGGTAACTCTTTGGTTTGCAACAGATCCAGGTTACCGATAATGCCATACAGCGGCGTTCGCAGCTCATGACTGACGGTGGCAAGGAACATCGATTTTGACTGGCTCGCCTGTTCCGCTGCTTGTGCCATCTCCTGCAACGACTCTTCCATCTTCACGCGCGAAGAAACATCCACCAGCACACAAATGGCCACGTTTTCATTACGATAGCGCGAATGGACGAAGCTGATTTGCAGATTGGTATTGTTGCTGGTCAGGACATCAACAAAATTGACCTGCTGCCCACAGATAATTTGTGTCAGCCGTTGGCGGTCCTCATGCGTAAGCATATTGAGATAGGTATGCGCCAGTTCGTTACTTAAAATATTGACGCCATCTGCGGTACGCAAAATACAGATACCCACTGGCGCGGAGGCGACAATCTTGCGGTTAAACTGCTCATGTTCTTCCAGTCGCAGGGCATCGCTTTCCGCCGGAATGAAAATACGCCGCTCGTACATCCGCGCGAGAGTAAACAATGCAGCTCCAGCAAGCACATTCAGCAAAATTGCGTTAAGGATCAACATGCGAATGCGTTCCAGCACCTTATCAACCGGCACCGAATAAACGATGCTTAGCGATGAGGGAGGCAGATTTTTCTTCAGCACCAGCTCCCGGAAACCTTCCGTATAGCCAAACCAGGAGCGTTCCTGCATCCAGCGAGGATCGCCCTTAATTTTGCTTTCTGGTCCGGTAAGCGAAATCAGGGTATGACCATTTTCATCAAGAATGGTAACCCCCATCGGCAACGTACCCGGTAAGAAAAAATTCTCCATCCGGATGGTCTGCTCGACACCCAAAAGCGCCTGCAACCTGTTCGCCAGATAAACTGGCGTCAACGCGTAAAAATACCCGACGCCAGGGCGCGGACCTTCGCTGATCCAGTAGAGGTTACTGCCGCTATCATCTTGTGGTGCATTTCGATATTTATTGATGCGTTCATGCAACGCTTTCAACGCGGTATCGCGTTCCACTGGCATATCACGCAGACCGAAATTGGCCATGCAGAGGTTATCGCTGCCGATTAAAAATACCCGGTTGAGATCGTAAGCCGCAGAAAAATTATCGCGCCAGTAGCGCATAAACCACGCCAATGACTCCAGAGAACCTCGCCAGGTGTTACTCATTGCGGAACAATCGGAGTCGGCAAACAGCGGTTCAAACGCAGGCACATCCGCCTGCGTTTCTCGTCCACGCGGGGAAAGCACACCGTTTTCTGCCGATAAGCGATTTTCAGCGATGTACTTCAGCTCTTTCATCACATCAGAGGTGCGTTGAATAAAGCGCTGAGCCTGATCGGAACTCAGATTAAATTCCTGACGAATTTCCGATTCTCGCTGATGTAACGCATTAACGATGTAAAAAACGGATGAAAAAGCAATCAACAGCCAGAGCACTAACGCCAATGCTCTGAACATGTAGCGCGAGGCTTTCAGGGTTGTACGAAAAGAAGCAAGGTATTTCAAAGGGGCGAAGCTCCGCCTCAGGTGACCGATGGAGTGTGGTTAAGGTAGCGGTAAAAGCGTGTTACCGCAATGTTCTGTCACCATTGCAATAATGCGTATCGCTTAGAAACCATTGCCTTAACCAGGAAAGCCGGAGTAAATGGACAGTTCTCAGTACGAAAAATAAGAAATGACCAATCTGCCGACGCTTGTTAATGGTTATATCCTGGCGTCGGCAGATCGCCCAGCAGTCTTATCTGAAAAAAGAAAGAGCCAGGTTGTGTGAAGGGATGGATCACCAGTCAAAACTTTTCACCAGCGTCAGCTCGCCAGCATTACGCATCGGTACAATAAATGTTTCCTGTTTCTCATTGACCGATCCTTCATCGGTAATCAGCGTCAGTTGGGCGGTGGTTAATTCCGTTTCGCTGCGCCCACCATAGTAGTTGATATACACCTGATAGCGCCCGTGAACTGGCGCTGGCATGGCGAAAATCTCGGGTCCGTACCCCGTCGTGACATCCATATCCAGTGCACCACTGTTTTTCAGCACGGTGTTACCGTACCAGGCGTGTTCGCCATCGGGCGTGACAACATGGAGATCGAGATCGGTATTGTCCGTATCCCACGAGAGAACCAGCCGTAAACGTGCACGAATCGTTCCTGTACCCGGCGTTGAGTAAAACTGCATTTTTTGTCGGCTTTGCCCATCCGGGCTGATGACCTGCACGCTGTTGCTGCCTTCAGTGAAAATATAAGGGCGTGCAAATGAACCATCGGATTCAATTCTCTGCGGCATACTGGCACCGTTGACCACCAGCCGGCCCTGCTGAACTTTACCCGCCGCAGCATAATTCTTTATTTTGCCGCGGATCTGCGCTGAGATATTTTGATCATCTGCCATGTTGACGGACGACGCCGGGTAATTGATCGATTGTGAAAAACTGGCATCTTCGCCCTCTGCCGGATGCCAGCCTGAGAGCGGTGCGTCAATCTCGACTTCCTGCACACCTTCACTGTGAGCGACAGGCGAAAGCGCCACCAGTAACAACAGAAGAAAAATCTTTCGCATAGCATTAGTCCATTAATAATTGTCGGGTCAGCGTTTCGATATAGTTCTCATCAAGCCCGGTGGGATAACCATCAAAGGCCAGGTGCAGATACTCATGGGTTAAATCCAGCCGATCCTGAAGCGTAAAGAAGTTACGAATAAACAGCCGTTTCTGCTGCCGATCGGTATAGGGGAAACCTGAGACTAAACGACAGACCGCAAACACGTCTGGTTCGTTGTACCCCGTCTCGCCTTGTAATATACGCCGCCACTGCGGCATTTTTTTCGCCAGCCAGGCTTTCGCTTTGGGTAATAACTGACAGGTTGAGCGTGGCGCTCCCCAGCGGCTAAGGCTGTTGTCGGGATAAGCAAACGCGAGTATCTGGTCGTAACGCTCTCCCCGCCCCGCCTGGGCCATGGCTTGCCGCCAGGAAAGCGTCCCTTCGGTAGCGCGACTGCCGTGATAATGAACCGGATCGCCCGCATAGATGAGATCCTGCGTCCAGGCGGTCATCGTTCGCGCCCCCGTGGTAGCTGGCGAAGCAGAAACACGCTGCGTGGCGCTGCTGTCGGGGATGGTCAGGCAATCGCCTTCCCGATTGGCGTTTTGCTGTAAAAAAGTGCGAATTGCCACGGTCATGGCTTTCGCTGCCTCAGGGGGCGTACTTTTCGCCTCGCGATCCAGAACTCTGGCAACGTACTCTTCACGATCGAGATGCGACTGCAATTTCAGTTTGCCCTTTTCGCTCAGTAAGGTCGTCTCACCGTGGCTGACAAACGTAATGTGGTTACCATTGGCAAATGTCACACGATAGCGCCCATTAAGTACGCCGGGTTTTACTGACGTCGTACTCTTTTCCGCTGTGATTTTCTTCAGCGGATAGCGGGCAAATAGCTCCATCTCTACACATTGCCCACTGGCAACTTGTGTCGGCACTGGCAAAACCCGATTAAGCACCGTCGCATAACGGGTCAGTACCGTTTTGCTGGTGCCACTGCCAGTCACCCACAGCGGTGTACCATCGGTTAACCAGCCGGCAAAACCACCCTGACGGATTTCCTGTTTATCATCGGCAAACCAGCTCCAGGTTTTCACCCGAACCCGACTACCGAGCATGGATGCGACACCGATTTTCGCCTCGTCCAGCACCACATCCAGTAAGACTTCCTGAGCTTTGTTTTGCGCAGGTAACGTCGCTAATGAATCAAGCAGCGATTTAACCGTTACCGAGGTTTCTGGCTTCAGCGTAGTAAGAGACGCTAACCACGCAGGTGCCTGACGCTGTTGCCAGTATTGCCCCCACACATCTGCGCCAATATGCAACCGCTGCGGCGCAAAATAGAGCCCACAGGAACGTACCAGCGCGGTATCGCGCGTTATGCTCTCCCCAGCCTGACAACAATAAACCTCTTCCGGGGAGTTTCCGCGACACTGGTAGGGCTGCTCCGGTTGATGGGTATCCTCCAGCCAGGCGTAAACATACAGTTTCCACAAACTCCCTAACGGCGTGGTGAGCGAGTCAGGTAATGTCGAGGCTTTGGTCACGCCTGATGACGACAGCTGATACAGTTGATCGTGCTGCGCACCACGCAGTGCCAGTTGTAACGGCGTCTCCTCCGCAAGCGTTGGCAGAGTAACCAACGCCAATAGCCAGACGATTCTGCGCCAGTTCACTTATTTCACCTGCATCCCGGGCCATTCGCTCCCTGCCGCAACACTTTGCTGCGCAGGTGCATAGGAACGCACATAACGAGCAGGAGGCAGAACGAATTGCCCTTTTTGCGAGAAGCGCAGCAAATGGCGGAAAGTGACCGTTCCCGTCAGTTCTTTCACCGGCACCATATAGGCCAGTTCGCCCATTTCATTACGCGCTTTTTCCAGCAATTGCCCCTGCTGTTTCGCGGCGTTGGGTTTATTGACTGAAATGCCCCATGTTGTGCGCTCAACGTCGGCTCCCGGCGGGAGCGGTACTTCCACCTGACCATAGCGCAGAACTGCATCCTGCTCGCTGGTAAGCTTAATTTCATCGAGATACAGCGCATCGCTGTCAATCTCATTGCTGGTCACCGGCTGCAGAGTAAAGCTCATCTCTTCTTCACCGGGGATAAGCCGATACAACTGGCGTTCAACGGTCACCGGAATGTTACTTTGTTGAGCCGTTTTTGCCGGTTCACGCCAGCGGACCTGCACATTTTGCGGCGATAATTCGTCACCAAAAGAGAGAATGTCCGGCACGCCCTGACCAACCCAACGCCAGTATTCGCCCCCTCCAGTTAACTTATGTTTGGCCCATGCGCCCGCAGGCGCAGGCAACACAACCGAAGGCATTGTCGCCATATATTTCGCCAGCCAGTTCATGGCCAGCGCGCGCTCAATAGTAGATTGCTCAGCGGTCAAACCACTTAAAATAGCAGCCGCCTGGGTAGCGTCACCACCGCTATTGAGCAGCACAACCGTGTGCGCCAGCGGCTGATTGCTGTTTGCCGCTTTATCCCACGCATATTGCTGAACCTGAGGCATCACCGTGGACTTCAACTGCGCTTTTTTCAGCAACGTCATGGTTAAGACGTTTGCCACCGCATCTGCCAGTGGAGATTCCGGTGTATCGAGGATCAGGCTGTCATTGATATCGCGGGGGTCTTCCTCCGAGAAATCTTCAGTTTTAGTTCCGCGCCGGGCGATAGCTTCATCCAACCCTTTCAACAACGTTTTGCACGGCAGATTCATCTCCTGTGCCCACGCCAGCACCAGCGCCCGATGCAATAACGGCATGTTATCTGCCTGCTCGGCATAACTGTCGAGCATATGCTGCCAGTATTCCGGTTGTTGCGTTACGCCGAGCGCCTGGCTGGCCTGCCAGTCGGCGTACCATGCCCATGCCGTAAGGAAGGCGTCACCATTGCCATCTTCACCCCACCAGGTAAAGCGCGCTCCGGGCCCCGCCAGTTGCATCAGCCGCAGACGGTTATCCTGAATCATCTGACGAATGTCGTTAGCGGCGGCACTTTGATGATCGGCAAGCGAACGCCAGGCGAGACTGAGCGGGATCAGACGGCTACCGGTGTTGATCACCCCACCCCACGGTTCATCGACTATCGCATCAAGATTGTTGCGGAAAATCTCCTGCGGCGTTTCACTACTTTGTAGCCGGATATTGCTCGCCTGCTCGGGCAACATCAGCGCGTTATCGCCACCGCCGAGCATGACATTTTTCTGCTGTTCAACGGGCCAGCTGTTATCCACAAAAGACAGTTTTGTGCTAATGCTGTCCTGCACTTGCCCATTTTGTTGCAGTTCTGCACTTAACAAGCCAGATTGCTGAATGTTCTGCGTCAGCGAAATATAATTCGCCCCTTTGTGCAGCGTCAGCGTCTGGCGCATCTCAGCGCCTGCAAATTTAGTCACCAGCGCCACCGGTTCGTTATCCTGCTGACTGAAGATAAACAGTCCTGCCGCCGGTTTGTCGCCCACGCGATACACCGTTGGCATACTCCACTTCATGTAGAGATTTTTTTCCGAACGCAGATAAGCACGCCCCTGCCCGACCAGCCCGTCGCCGTTCATCCCACGCGCGGTGATACGCCAGCGGGTTAACGAATCAGGCATCAGGAACGTGAAATACGCTTTGCCTTGTTTATCGGTTGTGAGTGACGGCATCCATGCCGCGGTATCCACCTCTTCACGCCGTGGACGTTCAAGCATTTTTACTCGCCGCTCGCTGCGGTTAGTTGCGCCAGGCGCAACCGGCTCGCTGGAGAGCGCCTGGTCGTAGCTGATAAACGACAGACTGGAGCTGGTACGCACATTGTTACGCCCCAGCGGATAGAAAAATTTGCCGATATTCGGCGCGATTTCTGGTTGCAGCGCGTAGATCATTTCATCGACCACGCCTACCGTTAGCTGCGCAGAAACAGGTTTACCTTTCAGCGACGAGGTTAATTCGACATTGACCAGTTCACCAGGCTGGTAATGGGTTTTGTCCGTTTTCACCCGGATATCCAGCTGAGGAACGGCAACTTTGATCCCGGCGTTCTGAAAACTGTACTGACCGTTACGGGTATACAGCACCGAAAAAGTGATGTTAGGCGCAAAGGAATTGCTCACTGGAACACGGGCTTCATACTGAGTATCGTTTAAACGTTGTAGCGTTAGCCAGTTTGCCGGATGCGAAAGCAGCGACTGCTGTTCCACGCGATCGCGTTCCAGCGTCAATAATGCTTCATCAATTGGCTCCGGGAAGGTAATCAGCATCTTCGCGGTTTCGCCAGGCTGGTACAGCGTTTTATCTGCCACGATATCTACCGTACCAGTATGCGACATGCTGCCCTTACCGCTGACTGCATGGCTTAACCCGGCGAGAATTAAGCCGTCTTTATCGCGTAACGTCAGATTGTAGTTGCCAGGTTTATCGAAATTGACGGTAAAGGATTTGCCGCCAGACGGTAGCTCTCCGCTATGGCTCGTGCGGTCTTCGAGACGCAACCATTCATACGTAACAGGAACCTGTTTTGAAGATTCCAGCGCGGCATAACGGAACACAACCGACTCGCCGCTATTACTGTATTGTGCGGCGGTACTTAAAGAGTAATGCGCCAGGCCGCGTTCAATGAGGATCTCTTTGGTGGTGGTGACGCGATACGCCGCGCCGTCACTGGCGGAGACGGTTAACAAATAGCGGCTCGGTTTATCGGCGGCGGGGAGATTTAACGTCACATGACCGCTGGCGTCGGACACCGTTTCACTGCCTTCCAGCGACACGGGGAAACGTCCGGCATAACGCAAATCGTTACCGACCATTGATAATTGCTGAGCGCGCAAACTTAACTGCACGCGGGCATTTTTTACCGGCTCGCCATCCGGGTAGAGAAGTTGCAGTTTGCCGCTGACCGCTTCGCCAGTTTTGAACTCTTTTTTGTCGAGAGCTAAACCAATCTCGAAATGTGGCTTGATATAGTTGGCTACGCGAAAACTACTGCTATAGACCTGATTGCGGTAAGCAAGACGTAACTCATAACCTCCGGCAACGGCATTTTCTGGCAGGCGGAAACTTCCCTGCCCGCCATTGCGCGCATCCAGCGTGACATCGACGGTTTGCAACAGACTGCCGTTAGCGTCCAGCACCGAAAGCTTCGCCGGGGCGCTGACGATGGGGGATGAATGCAACGGATCGTGGAACTCGCGGCCCATCACTTTAACATCGACACGATCGCCTGCGCGATATAGCGGGCGATCGGTAAAAATATACAAGCGGGTGTTGTAGATTTCGCTTTCGTAGAAGAAGTTCTCGGAGACAAAAACGCCGCCTTCAGCATCCTTACCCAGAATGTATGAACGTTCTGGCGATATATGTTGTAACTGCAAGGTACCGCTGTCATCGGTCACACCGCGGGTCATCACGCCAAGACCGTCAGTCCACAAGATCTCTGAGCCGGGCTTCGCTTCACCCTGTTTTTTACCCGCGGTCCACACCAGAAGCTCTTTGCCTGACACTTTGCTAAGCGCCACGGTATCGGAAACAAACACCACCGTCGTCGCCCGATACCCACCAACCATCGCCTCGACGAGGTACAGTCCCGGCTCTTGTTGGCCGAGAGGAATATAAATGTTACCCGGCTGCGGCGAGATGAAATTGCTGGATGCGCCTTCCAGTTTTACCCCTTGCTGCGGCTCGACCGGTTTAGCCTGCCATAATGGGTAACGGAACTGTTCCACCAGGGGATATTTTTTCAGCGGGGAAAACTGGTTGTTCTGTACATAACGGGAAGGTTTAATAATGGCATTGCCGAGATGTAATTCGGGTAATGCCTGAGTCACATTCTGCCGTGACTGAGAAGAGAAAGTACGCTGCATCACGCGGCGAGATTTGCCGTACCAGTTATCCCACAGCCAGGTCAGCGTATTGTTCAGCCCGTCGCCCAGATATTGCGGTTGCACCACAATGCGATGCAGGTTTTTCTGCTGGCGCAAAAATGCCATCGGGTCAGGAATACGATACAGGCGAACGTCCACGCCGCCGTACTCTTCCATCTGATAGCGCCGATAATCACGCCCCGGCGCTTCCAGTCGCACTTTCGCCTCTTCACTGCTGCTAAAACTGCTGTCAGCAAGCAAAAAGAATGTTCCCCCTGCGGGCGGCGCATAGTTACTGGAAGGAAGCGAATCATCAGCATTAGCAAGCCCTGTTCCCACAAGAGACAGGGACAAGCACGCTGCTATCGCGCCAGAAAATTTAAACGATAAATGCCAATGAAATTGGGATTGGAATCGTTGGGTATCCATCGGGTGTCCTTCCATGTCATAAGTTGTTGCAGACTGACTGCGCGCATTCCGTTGTCAGTTTTCGTGGCGCTTCCGGTGTGGTAGATGACGTAACGCCCCATCCAGACCATTAAGTGCTGGGCATCGCCCTGATCGAAAAAAATCATATCGCCAGGCAGCGCCTGGTTTATGTCCTGGCCAATAAACTGGCTGTTGTACTGAATCAAATTAATCGCGGTCACGTAGGGGCCGGTTTTCCCGTTCCCCTGATTCCAGTTTTGCGCCAGTTGACGCTGTTCAGGTGTTAGCGTCATCTCTGGCGGCAAATACTGACTAGATAAACCGTTACTTTTTAGCCATTTACTGTCGTGAACTTTCAGCGTCTCGTTCGCCGCAAATCGCACCAGGCCCGCACAATCCTGCTGATACCAGCGTGGACTTGGCCCCTGGCGGAGCTGTTCCTGAGCAATGCGCACAAACCAGGCGCGAAACAGCCCGGATTGTTCGACATTCAGCATTTCGCTATGGGCAACAACACAGCCAGCAAATCAGCGCCAGCAGCCCGTGCCTCATAGCGGCTGCCAGGCTATGGTTAGCCACTGCCAGGCGGCACCGGGTTCCATCTGGGCCAGCTTCATGACATAACGCGGTTGTTGAGATAAAGCGTCCAGCTTCGGCATTAATAAAGTTTGTGCGGCGTTATAAAAAACCGGTTCGAGATTCTTCGGCAGACTGGTCAGCGTTTCGTTACGCAGCAGTTTCGCCACGCCTTGTGGATTGATATAGAGCGGAACGATGCCATCTGTGGGTATTACATCCACCATTGCCGGGCGGGTTTTATTCAGTGTTTGCAGGGCGTTATTAACCAGCGTGTCATCGAGGGAGAAAAGCAGCGTTTTGTTTTGCATCGCCAGCGACACGCGGAAAAAATAATCCGACATTAATTGATCGGGTTGCACCGCCTGCGCTTTCGGATACTGACCGTACCGGGAACTCACTTCGCGACGCCAGATTTGCGCTTCGCCTTGCTGAGTCTGGCTTACCGGCAAAACACCTTCTGGCGCTTTGCTTTCGTGCGCGCCAATATTTTGCGTAAACAGTTTCCCTGGCAATTGCGCCTGTTCGGCAGTGCCATCAAACTGACCGACAAACAGCGGGGTTTGCAATTTTGAGTCTGCATACCAGCACAGCCCCGCGGCACCGTCCAACGCCCCATTCAACTTGTCGTTTTCCTGGCTGATGTGCGAAAGCATCTCTTCGGCAATACCGTGTGAATACGGCACCGCCACACAGAAGCTGGCCCCGGCAGGCATACTGTTCCAGACCGGCGTAAAATCGAAACTGGCATCTACGCTGGCGGATTCATCATTTAACGCCACAAAACTGTGCCAGCCGTCGTTACCCATTTCGAAGCGTACGCCAGCAAAAGAAGGCATTAATCGCTGGTAGCCAAACCCCAGCAACCTGGCGCTGACTACGATACGCTGGCGTACTGGCGTTTTTTCGGCAGCACGCTCTTCCAGGCCAAAGCTGGCTTGCCAGCGTTTTTTGCCGCTCAACAAATCGCTTGCGATCGCCGTGGCTTCGGTATCCTGCTGATCATCTTTAAACAGCATATCCGTGCTGGAAAACACCAGCATCTTGTCCTGATATGTCGCGAACATCAGGGCGTTATTGCCGTTATAGCGCAACTGATAAACAGGAATAGTTTCACTATTTATCTTGATGCTACTGATTTCCGTTTTGCTTAACTGGCTATCGCTGGTAGCAGCAAACAGCAATGGCTCCAGCAGTTTGCTTAAACCACTGCGTTGGATCAGCACCATGTAATGTGAAAGATGGCCTTGTTTATCGTGCCATAGCGCCGCCTGCGCGGGCTGATCTAAGAGTGACGAAAAGAGTTTATCTTTCAGCGTGAGATCGTGTTCATAGACAATGCGGCGAATGCTGCCTTCAATGCCCAGACGATCGGCATGATTCTGATAATAGAAAACGAAATCTTCGCTAAGAACATCGTGGAGAAACGGAATGGTGAGGAGATCTTTGGGAAGCTGGCTCAGAGAGTCGCTGTCGAGAAAGAGGTCTGGCTCATTGAGATCGATTTGCAGATTGTTGTGCACCACCAGCGGCGACAACGTTTTTTCTGGCCCACTGCCAGCATATTGCAACGCCCAGACGCCAGCGGAAAGCAGTACTATTGCGCCAAAACCTACAAGACCATAGAACCGCCAGCCTTTCGCCTTTTTTTCACCACTCATTGCCACATTCCTTGTGTATAGCCAGCCATTTTTTACGGGCACAGCCAAACTTTACCGTGCCCTAATACGACAAAAGCCCAGACTTTGCAGCCTGGACTTTTCAATTCAAACAAGGGAGATAGCTCCCTTTTGGCATGAAGAAGTAAAATTATTCTTCTTCTGGCTCGTCGTCAACGTCCACTTCCGGAGCGATTTCATCGTCCCCTTCCGCGGCACTGCCGTCGATGGTATCCAGATCTTCCTCGTCAACCGGTTCAGCAACACGTTGCAGACCCACTACGTTTTCATCTTCCGCAGTACGGATGAGGATCACGCCCTGGGTGTTACGGCCCACGATGCTGATTTCTGAAACGCGAGTACGTACCAGCGTACCGGCATCGGTGATCATCATGATCTGGTCGCAGTCATCTACCTGTACCGCGCCAACAACTAAACCGTTACGTTCGGTAACCTTGATGGAGATAACCCCTTTCGTCGCGCGCGACTTGGTTGGGTATTCCGCCACTGCGGTACGCTTACCATAACCGTTTTGCGTTGCGGTGAGGATTGCGCCATCGCCACGAGGCACGATCAGAGAGACGACTTTATCACCTTCGCCTAAACGAATACCGCGAACACCGGTGGTGTTGCAGCCCATCGCACGGACAGAAGACTCTTTAAAGCGCACCACTTTACCTTCGGCGGAGAACAGCATTACTTCATCTTCGCCACTGGTCAGGTCAACGCCGATCAACTCATCGCCTTCAACCAGTTTGATCGCCACTTTACCGGCGGTACGCAGACGGTTGAATTCGGTGAGGACGGTTTTCTTCACAGTACCGTTAGCGGTCGCCATGAAGACTTTCACGCCTTCTTCAAACTCGGTCACCGGCAGGATCGCGGTGATACGTTCGTCCTGCTCCAGCGGCAGCAGGTTGACGATCGGACGACCGCGCGCGCCACGAGTGGCCTCCGGCAACTGGTAAACTTTCATCGAATAGACGCGACCACGGCTGGAGAAGCACAGAATATGGTCGTGCGTGTTCGCCACCAGCAGTCGGTCGATAAAGTCTTCTTCTTTAATACGTGCGGCAGATTTACCTTTCCCGCCACGACGCTGCGCTTCGTATTCAGAAAGCGGCTGATATTTAACGTAGCCCTGGTGAGAGAGCGTCACGACCACATCTTCCTGGGTGATCAGATCTTCCAGGTTGATGTCTGCGCTGTTGGCGGTGATTTCAGTACGACGTTTGTCACCGAACTGTTCACGAACCAGCTCCAGCTCTTCACGGATCACTTCCATCAGACGATCGGCGCTACCAAGAATACGCAGCAGTTCCGCGATCTGATCCAGCAGCTCTTTGTATTCGTCGAGCAGTTTTTCGTGCTCAAGGCCGGTCAGTTTCTGCAAACGCAGATCCAGAATCGCCTGAGCTTGCTGTTCGGTCAGGTAGTACAGACCATCACGCACGCCGAACTCTGGCTCCAGCCATTCCGGACGCGCAGCATCGTCGCCAGCACGTTCGAGCATCGCGGCAACGTTGCCCAGCTGCCACGGATTAGCCACCAGCGCAGTTTTCGCTTCTGCAGGCGTCGGCGCATGACGGATCAGTTCGATGATCGGGTCGATGTTCGCCAGCGCCACGGCTAATGCTTCAAGGATATGAGCACGATCGCGAGCTTTACGCAGTTCGAAAATAGTACGACGGGTCACCACTTCACGGCGGTGACGAACAAACGCCGCGATGATGTCTTTCAGGTTCATGATCTTTGGCTGACCATGGTGCAATGCCACCATGTTGATACCGAAAGAAACCTGCAACTGGGTCTGGGAGTAGAGGTTGTTGAGCACAACTTCACCGACCGCATCGCGTTTCACTTCAATCACGATGCGCATACCGTCTTTGTCAGACTCGTCACGCAGCGCGCTGATGCCTTCCACGCGTTTTTCTTTTACCAGTTCCGCAATCTTCTCGATCAGGCGCGCTTTGTTTACCTGATACGGAATTTCGTGGACGATAATGGTTTCACGTCCGGTTTTGGCGTCAACTTCCACTTCGGCACGGGCGCGGATATATACCTTGCCGCGACCGGTACGGTAAGCTTCTTCAATACCGCGACGGCCGTTAATGATTGCCGCCGTCGGGAAGTCCGGCCCCGGGATGTGTTCCATCAGCCCTTCAATGCTGATGTCTTCATCATCGATATACGCCAGACAACCGTTGATGACTTCCGTCAGGTTGTGCGGCGGGATGTTGGTTGCCATACCTACGGCGATACCGGAAGAACCGTTCACCAGCAGGTTAGGAATTTTGGTTGGCATGACGTCGGGAATTTTTTCCGTGCCGTCATAGTTATCAACGAAATCGACCGTCTCTTTTTCGAGATCGGCCATCAGTTCATGGGCAATTTTCGCCAGACGGATTTCCGTATAACGCATTGCCGCCGCAGAGTCGCCGTCGATGGAACCGAAGTTACCCTGACCGTCTACCAGCATGTAACGCAGCGAGAATGGCTGCGCCATACGGACGATCGTGTCATAAACCGCCGAGTCACCATGGGGATGGTATTTACCGATTACGTCACCAACGACACGGGCAGATTTTTTATAGGCTTTGTTCCAGTCATTGCCTAGTACGTTCATGGCGTAAAGTACGCGACGGTGTACCGGCTTCAGGCCATCTCGGACATCTGGCAGCGCACGGCCAACAATGACCGACATCGCATAATCCAGATAGGAGCTCTTCAGCTCTTCCTCAATGTTGACCGGTGTAATTTCTCTCGCAAGGTCGCTCATCTAACCGCTATCCCTCTACTGTATCCCGGATTCAAAGGTCGCAAATTATAACACAGCCGCGCAGTTTGAGGTAAACCTATACGCTTTATTCACATCCAATGCCTGATATACTCGTTTGTCTTGCCAATTACGGAGTAGAAGTGCCAATGAATGCCGAAAAATCGCCGGTAAACCATAACGTAGACCACGAAGAGATCGCTAAATTTGAAGCCGTCGCCTCCCGCTGGTGGGATCTGGAAGGTGAGTTCAAACCGCTGCACCGCATTAACCCGCTGCGTCTGGGCTATATTGCCGAGCGTGCTGGCGGTTTATTCGGCAAAAAGGTGCTCGATGTCGGTTGTGGCGGCGGCATTCTGGCCGAGAGTATGGCGCGCGAAGGTGCGACGGTGACCGGTCTGGATATGGGCTTTGAGCCATTGCAGGTGGCAAAACTGCACGCGCTGGAAAGCGGCATTCAGGTGGATTACGTGCAGGAAACCGTGGAAGAGCACGCGGCAAAACATGCCGGGCAGTATGATGTGGTGACCTGCATGGAGATGCTGGAGCACGTTCCCGATCCGCAGTCAGTGGTGAGAGCCTGTGCGCAACTGGTGAAACCAGGCGGCGATGTCTTTTTCTCGACGCTTAACCGCAACGGCAAATCATGGCTGATGGCGGTGGTTGGTGCTGAATATATTTTGCGCATGGTGCCCAAAGGCACGCATGATGTGAAGAAGTTTATTAAACCGGCAGAGCTGCTTGGCTGGGTAGATCAGACAAGCCTTAAAGAGCGACATATAACCGGGCTACATTACAACCCGATCACTAATACTTTTAAACTCGGCCCCGGCGTGGATGTGAACTATATGCTGCACACGCAGAATAAGTGAGGTTGTTGTTTGGATTCATCCGGCAACCGCGCCAATGCCTGATGCGACGCTTGCCGCGTCTTATCAGGCCTACAAATGCTCTCCGTAGGCCAGATAAGGCGTTTACGCCGCATCCAGCAATAGTGATGGTCAGACAGCGATTACCATTTCACCGTCATCGACAAAAACCCTGCCGTCTGGGCAAAATCATCACTCCCTTTCTGCCACGCCACGCTGCCGCGCAGGGACACTCGCTGACTGATATTGCCCGTGACTCCCACTTTTATTTCACCCCGTTGCTTCACCGCATCGTCACTGATAGTGCTGCCATCCTCTTCAATTTCCGTCGAATGGGGATCGTGATAATAATTCAGATCTAATGTTGGTATGACATGAACAGCGGTACGCCATTCGCTGTGTAAACCCAGCCGCGTCTGAATATCATCACCCTGCGATTGTGACACGCGCGCACGGTTAGCGGCGGTAAAATCATCCTGCTGCACGTCCTGATAAATCACCTGCGCCTGCGGTTCAATCACCACACCACGCCCCGGTAACCACTGATACCCCGCTTCCAGCGAGGCGATAATCCCCGACGAATGGTAATGATCCACGCCATCTTCATGTTCAGAAACATCATTGCTAAACCACGCGTACTGCAACCAGTTATCCAGCCAGGCCCCCTGCTTCTGCTTACCGTGCTGAAACCAGCTTGAGGTCAGCCCAACGGCATAACCGTGGTTCTGGTTATCGGCGCGAGTTCCGGTCATACTCGAGCGGCTGTCGCCCTGGTTATCGCTGTAGCCACCAACAATCCCAAGCATCCACTCGCCATCCGTGCCCCAGCGCCCGCTAAACAGATCGCCGCTAAGCTGCACCGTAGAAGTGTCTTCATGTTGAGCCAGTTGCCCTGCCGCCGTGTAATGATAACGTCCGCCGATAACACGTAAATTCAGCGTCTGACCATCGCCACCAGCGTGATCGCGTCGCTCCATCACAAACGCCTGATTTGCCGCCCGCAGGTTATTGAGATAACCGCCAACTTTGGCATTCAGCACCGGCTGGTAAGCGGGGATTGGATCGGGTGTTGGGTCAGGATCGGGGGTTGGGTCCGGGTCGGGATCAGGTGGCGATGGCGGCGTTACTTCTTGTGATCGCAGATACCAGTCGTTGTTATCTTCCACCAGCGTGTAGTCATACGCTCCCATGTTGACGTAGCCACTGCCTGCCAGACTGAACTGCGCATTGTTTTGAAACTGCGTGGGATCAGCTGCGAAATCAACCACTTTAATGCCTGTAGATGTCGGCTCACCAATCCCTGTAATGGGATTAATCACAACCGTGGTATTGCCAGCAGTATTACCGTTCAACACCAACTGGTCGCTTGCTGAGTCATCGCCGTTTAATTCGCTGTCGAACAGTAACGTACCGCCGCCGGTGTAATCACCGTTTACCGTCAGCGTATCGCCAGCGACGCCATTTTGCAGGCTGACCGCACCGGTCGTATTGGTCAGATTGCCATTAACTGTTACGTCGGAAAGATAAGTCAGGCTGTCAGTTTCAAGGTTGGTATTAAGCTCACCTGTCAACGTCACGCCATCGGTGGCATTCACCAGCGTACCATCGCCGTTAAACAGTGAGGCATCAAGGTCGACGGAAGTATCCTGCCCGGTCAGGCGCAAAACCGTACCATTGCTGATGTCGATAGTGCCGCTGGAAGTAGCATCAATTGACTGAATATCCTGATCCGCGCCAGTAACGAACGTTGCCCCGTCACCGACCCATAGCGACGAAGCATAAGGGAAGATATCCGCAACATCACCTTGCAGCGTGCCCTCTTCTACTCTCACCGCTGACTGCGTTGTACCGCTGGCGGTCAGCTCCAGTGTACCCGCCCCCGTTTTAGTCAATGTGCTACCCTCATCCTGATGTTGCCCGCTGCTGTCAGCCATCAGTGCGCCCCACTGCGTGTCTACCCCCGCATCAACTGCCACTTCACCGTCGGCGCGCATTTCAATATCACGCCCATGCTCAGCCGTTGTAGAACGAGTATCGACATTGGCAGTAATCTCCATCACGCTTTCTTGTTGATTATCAGTAAAGATAACCTGGCGGTTATAATGGGTATCTCCAAGCTGCGAGTTGTCGCTCACCATCAGCGTACCGGAGGCGATTTGCGTTGTGCCGAGGTATTGATTGTCATTTGCCAGGCTGACCTGCCCGTCACCCGCATCGATCACCACGTAGACGCCATCTTTCCCGTCGCCGCCGATATGCATATCGTTTCCGCCTGCAAGATCTACCACATCCTGACTGCCGATAACCGTTCCGCTGCTGCCACTGACTTCAAGGCCATCTTTGTATGATGTACCGCTCTGCCAGGTGGAGAAATCAGAGAGATCGAGCACACCGCCGTTTAACACGATCGACTGCGGATCGTCCTGGAGAGCGGCAAGATCTGCCGCGTCGCCTTCCAGCGAAAGCACCGCACCATCATCAACGACTATATCGCCGGTTAGCGCCATCGACGACGCTCCCGCCAGCACATAGCTGCCGTTTTGCGCAATGGTGAGCTGACCAGCACCTTCGATGGTGCCAGCAAAACTGCCTTCATTAACAGTAACATTGCCACCAGCATCGATATTTAAAGTACCATTCTGAAAGCCCGTCAATGAGTGCACAAAAGTTTGTTGGGTGGAGCCAACATTTAGCTCTGCCTGATTCTGGTACTTATCAATACTCCCTATCGTCAGACCGTAGCAGTCTTGCGGATCGTCCTGGCAATGAGTATCGCCGACATTCATCAGGGAGTTGCTGCGGCCCAGGATAACTTCACCGTTTTCAATCTGCATCTCACCAGTAAAGTCATTGTTATCTGCATTAAGTACCAGATCGCCGGAACCTGTTTTGGTGATTAACCCGGTACCAGCAATAGAGTCAACAGCTCCGTCATTCTCTGTATTGCCAATAACCAGCGTTTTTCCGTCGGCAATATCAAAGGTAACTTCACTTAAGCCGAGATACATAAAGCCACCCGCCGCAGAGGAAGGACCATCTCCATAGCCTGCTGCGCTATTGTTCTCATCGACTAACACGCCTCCGTTCTGGCTGTAGCTGTCATCAACAGAAATATCAATAAGATAGGGAGCCGTCGCGCTATTGGTATATATCGCCCCGCCATAACCTTCGGCAGTGTTATTTGTAAAGGCAGTGTTATTTATTATCGTATAACCTGAAGGATGCTTGCTGTCGCTATTATTATCTGTGACATCGATTGCGCCGCCATCGCCATCACTGTAACTTGTTGATGTATATGCCTGGTTATTGTTAAAAACATCATCACTTAAATAGATATCATTATTGATGGTATAAATTGCACCACCTTTGCCGTCATTAGCGATGTTATTGCGAAACACGGCCATTAGCGATGTTATTGCGAAACACGGCGTTAGTGACACGTAAATCGATGGCACCGGTATCGTTAGTACCAGAAGAATAGATTGCGCCACCATAGCCGCCTGCGACGTTACCAGAAAAAATAACATCAGTAAGATTCAGCGTTGAGTTTTCTTTAGCAAATATTGCCCCGCCGTTATTATATTCTCCTGAAACGGTGTTATTGGCAAACAGAGTCATTCCAGTTTCATTTTCTGGTGATAATGTAAATTCCGCTCCTTGTTGCAAAAATACGGCCCCACCGCTGGCATTATTGGTCATATCCGAAAAAACCAGCCATTGCCCATCGGCGATACTCCAGACCTGCGTAATGCCTGAAAGGCTTTGCCTGCTGGCGTGACAACTCGCTTTGATATCATATCCCTGGCATAAATCAATGGCCGCCGCGACACCGTTAGCAGAGAAAAGAGATGCAATCATTGACGGGAGTAGAGATAAATACTCCTTGCGTAGAAAGATAACCCGCATATTAATCTGACCATCATTTTATATAAGACGGAATATTTAAACGCATTATACAATATGGGTTATCTTTCTTTTGTAAATTGTCCAACCCGATGCAATAGCTATTTTGTTATTATTTGATGAATAGTATCAGTGCGTCATCATTCAAGTTAATAACCTTAAGGGATACCAGTTATATTTAAACTAAATTAAAGTAATGAATAATTTTCTTATAATATAAGGTAAATTAACAAAATGGCTTCGCATTTAACAATAACCGAATAGAAAACAACCATTTCGCCACCAACAATCTCTTACATTCGCTTATATATTGACCACAACTGATACATCAGATTATGTGATGACTCGTGCTTAGATCAATTTTTGCAATCATTAGCAAAAAGATTAATAAACCATCTATATCAATTTATCCAACCTATTCTGCCGTTCAAGAAATCGCCGAACAGTTATTTTTAACAAATTTTTCTCTTCCCATTGACTTTCCCGGACACCTTGTCTGACCTAAGGTGCGCGAAAGCCACTTTTTCCTTCCTGAGTTATCCACAAAGTTATGCACTTGCAAGAGGGCCATTTTCACACTATCTTGCAGTGAATCCCAAACATACCCCCTATATATAGTGTTCTAAGCAGCTTCCCGTACTACAGGTAGTCTGCACGAAACTATTGCGGAAAGAATTCCAAAAACAGGTACGACATACATGAATCAGAATCTGCTGGTGACAAAGCGCGACGGTAGCACAGAGCGCATCAATCTCGACAAAATCCATCGCGTTCTGGATTGGGCGGCAGAAGGACTGCATAACGTTTCGATTTCCCAGGTCGAGCTGCGCTCCCACATTCAGTTTTATGACGGTATCAAGACCTCTGACATCCACGAAACCATTATCAAGGCTGCCGCAGACCTGATCTCCCGTGATGCGCCGGATTATCAGTATCTCGCCGCGCGCCTGGCGATCTTCCACCTGCGTAAAAAAGCCTACGGCCAGTTTGAGCCACCTGCGCTGTATGACCATGTGGTGAAAATGGTCGAGATGGGCAAATACGATAATCATCTGCTGGAAGACTACACGGAAGAAGAGCTCAAGCAGATGGACACGTTTATCGATCACGACCGTGATATGACCTTCTCTTATGCTGCCGTTAAGCAGCTGGAAGGCAAATATCTGGTACAGAACCGCGTGACCGGCGAAATCTACGAAAGCGCCCAGTTCCTTTATATTCTGGTTGCCGCGTGCCTGTTCTCGAACTACCCGCGTGAAACGCGCCTGCAATATGTGAAGCGTTTTTACGACGCGGTTTCCACATTTAAAATTTCGCTGCCGACGCCAATCATGTCCGGCGTGCGTACCCCGACTCGTCAGTTCAGCTCCTGCGTACTGATCGAGTGCGGCGACAGCCTGGATTCCATCAACGCCACCTCCAGCGCGATTGTGAAATATGTTTCCCAGCGTGCCGGGATCGGCATCAACGCCGGGCGTATTCGTGCGCTGGGTAGCCCGATTCGCGGTGGCGAAGCGTTCCATACCGGCTGCATTCCGTTCTACAAACATTTCCAGACTGCGGTGAAATCCTGCTCTCAGGGCGGCGTGCGCGGAGGTGCGGCAACGCTGTTCTACCCGATGTGGCATCTGGAAGTGGAAAGCCTGCTGGTGTTGAAAAACAACCGTGGTGTGGAAGGCAACCGCGTGCGCCATATGGACTACGGGGTACAGATCAACAAACTGATGTATACCCGCCTGCTGAAAGGTGAAGATATCACCCTGTTCAGCCCGTCCGACGTACCGGGGCTGTACGACGCATTCTTCGCCGATCAGGAAGAGTTTGAACGTCTGTATACCAAATATGAGAAAGACGACAGCATCCGCAAGCAGCGTGTGAAAGCCGTTGAGCTGTTCTCGCTGATGATGCAGGAACGTGCGTCTACCGGTCGTATCTATATTCAGAACGTTGACCACTGCAATACCCATAGCCCGTTTGATCCGGCCATCGCGCCAGTGCGTCAGTCTAACCTGTGCCTGGAGATAGCCCTGCCGACCAAACCGCTGAACGACGTCAACGACGAGAACGGTGAAATCGCGCTGTGTACGCTGTCTGCTTTCAACCTGGGCGCAATTAATAGCCTGGATGAACTGGAAGAGCTGGCAATTCTGGCGGTTCGTGCACTTGACGCGCTGCTGGATTATCAGGATTACCCGATCCCGGCCGCCAAACGTGGAGCGATGGGTCGTCGTACGCTGGGTATTGGTGTGATCAACTTCGCTTACTACCTGGCGAAGCATGGTAAACGCTACTCCGACGGCAGCGCCAACAACCTGACGCATAAAACCTTCGAAGCCATTCAGTATTACCTGCTGAAAGCCTCTAATGAGCTGGCGAAAGAGCAAGGCGCGTGCCCGTGGTTTAACGAAACCACTTACGCGAAAGGGATCCTGCCGATCGATACCTATAAGAAAGATCTGGATGCCATCGCTAATGAGCCGCTGCATTACGACTGGGAAGCACTGCGTGAGTCAATCAAAACGCACGGCCTGCGTAACTCCACGCTTTCTGCTCTGATGCCGTCCGAGACCTCTTCGCAGATCTCTAACGCCACTAACGGTATTGAACCGCCGCGTGGTTACGTCAGCATCAAAGCGTCGAAAGACGGTATTCTGCGCCAGGTGGTGCCGGACTACGAGCATCTGCACGACGCCTATGAACTGCTGTGGGAAATGCCGGGTAACGATGGCTATCTGCAACTGGTGGGTATCATGCAGAAATTTATCGATCAGTCGATCTCTGCTAACACCAACTACGATCCGTCACGTTTCCCGTCAGGAAAAGTGCCGATGCAGCAGTTGCTGAAAGACCTGCTCACCGCCTACAAATTCGGGGTCAAAACGCTGTATTATCAGAACACCCGTGACGGCGCTGAAGACGCGCAGGACGATCTGGTGCCGTCAATCCAGGACGATGGCTGCGAAAGCGGCGCATGTAAGATCTGATATTGAGATGCCGGATGCGGCGTAAACGCCTTATCCGGCCTACGGCTCGGTTTGTAGGCCTGATAAGACGCGCCAGCGTCGCATCAGGCTCCGGGTGCCGGATGCAGCGTGAACGCCTTATCCGGCCTACGGCTCGGATTTGTAGGCCTGATAAGACGCGCCAGCGTCGCATCAGGCACAGGATGCGGCGTAAAATGCCTTATCCGGCATTAAACTCCCAACAGGACACACTCATGGCATATACCACCTTTTCACAGACGAAAAATGATCAGCTCAAAGAACCGATGTTTTTTGGTCAGCCGGTCAACGTGGCTCGCTACGATCAGCAAAAATATGACATCTTCGAAAAGCTGATCGAAAAGCAGCTCTCTTTCTTCTGGCGTCCGGAAGAAGTTGACGTCTCCCGCGACCGTATCGATTACCAGGCGCTGCCGGAGCACGAAAAACACATCTTTATCAGCAACCTGAAATATCAGACGCTGCTGGATTCCATTCAGGGTCGTAGCCCGAACGTGGCGCTATTGCCGCTTATTTCTATTCCGGAACTGGAAACCTGGGTCGAAACCTGGGCGTTCTCAGAAACGATTCATTCCCGTTCCTATACTCATATCATTCGTAATATCGTTAACGATCCGTCTGTTGTGTTTGACGATATCGTCACCAACGAGCAGATCCAGAAACGTGCGGAAGGGATCTCCAGCTATTACGATGAGCTGATCGAAATGACCAGCTACTGGCACCTTCTGGGCGAAGGCACCCACACCGTTAACGGTAAAACCGTAACCGTTAGCCTGCGCGAGCTGAAGAAAAAACTGTATCTCTGCCTGATGAGCGTTAACGCGCTGGAAGCGATTCGTTTCTACGTCAGCTTTGCTTGTTCCTTTGCCTTTGCAGAACGCGAACTGATGGAAGGTAACGCCAAGATTATTCGCCTGATTGCCCGCGATGAAGCCCTGCACCTGACCGGTACTCAGCATATGCTGAATCTGCTGCGCAGCGGCGCGGATGATCCGGAGATGGCGGAAATTGCCGAAGAGTGTAAGCAGGAATGCTATGACCTGTTTGTTCAGGCGGCACAACAGGAGAAAGACTGGGCGGATTATCTGTTCCGTGACGGTTCGATGATTGGTCTGAACAAAGACATTCTCTGCCAGTACGTGGAGTACATCACCAATATCCGTATGCAGGCGGTTGGTTTGGATCTGCCGTTCCAGACGCGCTCCAACCCGATCCCGTGGATCAACACCTGGCTGGTGTCTGATAACGTGCAGGTTGCTCCACAGGAAGTGGAGGTGAGTTCTTATCTGGTCGGGCAGATTGACTCGGAAGTGGACACCGACGATTTGAGTAACTTCCAGCTCTGATGGCCTGCGTTACCCTGCGCATCACTGGCACACAACTGCTGTGCCAGGATGAACACCCTTCCCTTCTGGCGGCGCTGGAATCCCACAATGTGGCGGTTGAGTACCAGTGCCGCGAAGGTTACTGCGGCTCCTGTCGCACGCGCCTTGTTGCAGGCCAGGTGGACTGGATTGCCGAACCGTTAGCCTTTATTCAGCCGGGGGAAATTTTGCCCTGTTGTTGCCGGGCAAAAGGCGATATTGAAATCGAGTTGTGAATTGGTTGTAGTACCAGATACAACGCTTATGCGTCTTATCTGGCCTACAACGATTACATGGCATAGTAATACGCTTTCACCTGCTCCCAGTCCGCTTTGGGGATCGGCTCAAGATATTTCTCCAACTGCCGGAAGTCATGACTAATGGCTTTATGACGACGCAAACGGCGGCGGGATTTTTCCAGATCGAGGAAACCAGCTTCCACCTTCCCCTGCGTTTTCACATAGATATGGCGAACGTAGCAGCACCCATGCTGACGATTAATGCTATGCATTTTCTTAAACGCCAGCGCCACTGCTTTCAACATGGCTTGCCGTACTTCGTCAGAATAGGGCGTTACTGCATGCTGGGCATACCAGTCAGCAATGCTGATGAACCCCGCCATATCTTCAGTCACCAGCAACGCGCGCCATTCCCCCTCAATTTTCACCGCTTCACCAAAAACGATCTTCGGCACGATGACACCGGCCCGTTCCAGTTCTTTAATTACCGCAACCTCACGGACAATCGTTGGTCGGCCGAAAGGATAACGTACGGAATGAAACAGATGATGCGTCATGCGCTTTACATATAGCTTTTTGCCGTTGCGCTCGACGCATTGCACCCCGCTCATACCATTACGGCGATAGTTAGGCTCTTCAACCCAGTCGCCCTCTGTTGCCCACCAGTGATTAAATTCGTCGTGCTTTGCTGAAACTGCCATACCCTATCGCCTGTCATTTTTTATTAACGACAATGACTATAGGTGGTTACCTGCGAAAAATCTTAATGAAACGTGTCGTATTAATGAATTTCTTTTGCCACTACTAGCGCGACACCGCTTTTACCCTTCATTTGCAGCGCATAGACTCCACCAGCCACTACCACTAATAGTGCGCCCAGCAGATAAATCATTCGGTAGCCAGTATGTGCAACCATCATCCCCATCACACAGGCTCCCAGCGCCAGGCCTGCATCCATCGCATTGAAGAAGAGGGAGTTTGCGACACCGATTTTATGCGGTTCCACTGAACTGATAATCTGCGTCTGAAAAACTGGCGTCACGGAACCATACCCGATACCAATCAACGCGCCAGAAACGACCATCATTACGCTGCCCTGGGTGTAGCCGAGAACCACCAGCCCAACCGTAAAGAACAGCAGGCAGGGGTAAACCACATATTTCGGGCCTTTTTTGTCGCAAACATTGCCGGTGAAGGTACGGCAGATCATCAGGAAGATGGCGTAGCAGAGCAGGAAATTACTGGCCGCCGACATCAGATTAAGTTCGCGGGCGTAAAGCGCCAGAAAGGCAGAAACCCCGGCATACGAAAAGGTCATAAAGAATGTAACCATGGCAAACGGCAATGCCGCGCGATCGAACATGGCGGCGAAGCCCATCTTTGGCTTTGAACCGTCGGCATGGCTGATAACCGGCGGCACGGTCATAATCAGCGACAGGATAATCCCCACCGCCGCAACGCCAGTACATAACCAGAAAGCCATATTAAAGGCCTCCCAGCGCGCCATATTCAGGCCAATCCACGGCCCGACCACCATTGCCAGCCCCATTGCCAGAGAGAAAAAACTGATGCCCTCCCCACGTCGGGAGGCCGGGATCAGCCGCGCGGAAATCGTTCCCTTTACCGTTGTGATAACCCCGAAGGTAATACCATGAAGCACCCTAATAAAAAGCAGTGATTCTATTGAGTGGCAAAAAGGATACAGCGCAGTGACCACCAAAAAGGCCAGAGAAGAGAGCACCAGAATAGTTTTATTCGAATATTTACCCACCCATTGCCCGGCAAAGGGTCGAATAACAATCGCCGCAATTAAAAATAATGTCACCAGCAGACCAGCTTTATCAGGGGATGCATGGAGACGATCGGAGATATAAATAGGTAATAAGGTCAGCAACACATAAAAGACGAAAAAGATAATAAAGCTAATAATGGTGATTGCCCAAAAATCTTTCGTCCATAATTTTTCTTTCATACTAAACGACCCGTTCAAATGGCGCACAAGGACACCGCTCAGCATCACAGGCTGAACCACTACAGGTGCGTCAAAATGTGATTTACTCGATAGAAATAGAGTATAAATGGATGCACTCTATAAGAGAAATTAATCGTTTTAATCATATTAATTAGATATTACTAATGACACTAACCCAAATCCACACCCTGCTCGCCGTACTGGATTATGGCGGCTTTACCGAAGCCAGTAAGCGCCTGTTTATGACGCAATCCGCCGTAAGCCAGGCCATTGCCACCCTGGAGCAAGAGCTTGGCGTAGAGATCCTGATCCGCGAGCGGCGAAAAGCACTGCAGCTGACTGACGCCGGCTCACGCATCGCAAGCCATCTGCGGGCGATTACCCGTGAAGTGAACGCTGTGAAAGAAATTGCCGAGCAGGAAAAACATAACCCGACCAGAACGCTGCGCATCGGCTGCTTTCCCAGCGCCTGCGCGTGTATTTTACCGGGTATTATTCGCTATTTTGAAACTTATCATCCGCAGATAAAAATCATTCCTTACGAAGAGAACAGCAGTGAAATTATTGATTCGGTGCAAAACGAAACTATCGATGCCGGTTTTGTCCATTTTCCGGTAACCGGAATGTATTCCGTCCCGGTATATCAGGATAAATTTACCGTGGTGCTGCCAGATGCTCATCCCCTGGCAAAAAATAACGCTATATCGGTGGAAGAACTGGTGGGAGAACCGCTCATTATCAGTAAGGGGCGTTATGAATTAAGCATTATGGCGTTATTTAAGGAAAAGAATATTACGCCGGTCATTAAATATGAATTTAACCATCCAGATACGGCAATAAGTTTTATTCGCCAGGGATTAGGAATTGCTCTGTTACCGGAGCTGACGCTGAAAGCCGTCGCCGGTGAGTTATGCTCTGTCCCGCTGGAGCCGACGTTTTATCGGCAAATTTCATTGCTGGTCAAAGAGGCGCCGGTAGAAGGCAGCCCATTGTTTTTATTGCAAATGTGTATGGAAACCCTGGTGGTCAAAGGCATATTGTGAAAAGGGCATCCGGTCAGGTTTTGCCTTCCCGGATGCCTGTGTCATTAATTATCTTTATGCAGGAATTTAACCGCTTTATCAGGGAAATCAGTAAACAACCCATTTACACCCGCTTTGTTATACAGAGCATCATATAACTGATTCACACCAGTTGTGTATTCAGGCAGTTTATCTGACCGCACGGTATAAGGATGCACTACCAGCTTGTTCTGCTGAGCATCTTGCACCATGCCAGTGAGTTTGATATTACCCGGCTGCGATGTCTCCTCAATCAACATATGGTAATCCGGACCAATACCATCTGCATATTCCGCCACCTGTTTCATGGCACCCGGCTTAAACATCCAGTCGTAGTTGTAATTAACCCAGCTTCCATCCGGCTGTTTCTGCTGCGTTTCATTCCAGTCGGTATAGGCAATCAGCTGTACCAGATTGAGATCCATGCCCATTTTAGGTTCCAGCTCATTCTTAATACGCTTCAGCTCATCAGCATCAAAACATTGCAAATAAACTTTATCGTCTTTACCGGTGTAACCATATTTCTTCAGCACTTCCAGCGTTTTTGCCGCAATATCCTTCCCTTCCTGATGATGGAACCACGGCGCTTTGATTTCTGGATAGATACCGATATTTTTCCCGGTAGAGTGATTTAACCCCTGAACAAATTCAATCTCTTCTTCAAAGGTGTGCACCCGGAAGTCGGACTTACCCATTGGGAAACGCCCCGGATAAGTCTGCACTTTTTTACCGTTTTCAATATCGAAACCTTCGGTAAATTTCAACGACTTAATTTCATCCAGCGTGAAATCTATCGCGTAGTAACGACCGTCTTTGCGCGCCCGATCCGGGAAACGATCGGCAACATCAGTAACACGATCGAGGTAATGGTCATGCAGAACTACCAGATGGTCGTCTTTGGTCATCACCAAATCCTGTTCCAGATAATCCGCTCCCTGCGCATACGCCATCGCTTTTGCTGGCAGCGTATGCTCCGGCAAATATCCACTGGCACCGCGATGGGCGATGACTATTTTTTCGTTGCTGTCCGCCGCCATTGCACTGCTTCCCATGACTATAGTGCTCATCATGATCGCCATGCTAAGGTTTTTCAGCGTCAATTTCATGCCATTAGCCTCCGTTGCGTTTTTGCAGTAATTCCTGATGGCGACGTTTTTCGCCAATCATCACAACAATCAACAAGATAACCGCCAGAATGCTGCCGCCAATCATTACCATAAAGCCGCCATCCCAGCCGAAGAAGTCCACGGTGTAGCCAACAATCGCGCTCGCCGCCACCGAACCGCCCAGGTAACCAAACAGACCAGTAAAGCCCGCTGCCGTACCAGCCGCTTTTTTCGGTGCCAGTTCCAGCGCATGCAGACCGATCAGCATCACAGGGCCGTAGATCAGGAAACCGATAACAATCATACAAATCATATCGACGGTTGGGTTACCTGCCGGGTTCATCCAGTAAACGATAGTCGCGATGGTCACCAGTGTCATAAAGAAGACGCCGGTTGCCCCACGGTTACCACGGAAGACTTTGTCCGACATCCAGCCGCACAGCAGGGTGCCCGGAATACCCGCATACTCATAGAAGAAGTAGGCCCAGGAGGATTTATCCAGCGCGAAATGCTTAACCTCTTTCAGATAAGTCGGTGACCAGTCGAGGATGCCGTAACGCAGCAGATAAACGAACACGTTGGCGATGGCGATGTACCACAGCAGTTTGTTCGGCAGCACGTACTGCATGAAGATTTGCTTCGCGGTCAGCTCCTGTTCCGCTTTTTCGTTATAGTCGTCCGGATAATCATTTTTGTACTCTTCGATCGGCGGCAAGCCACAGGATTGCGGGGTATCGCGCATCATCGCAAAGGCGAATAATGCCACCAGAATGGCGCAGAAAGCGGGCATATAGAGCGCCGCGTGCCAGTCATTGAACCAGGCCATCCCCAGCAGGAACAGCAGCGGCGGAATACCACCACCGACGTTGTGCGCACAGTTCCACACTGACACAATGCCGCCACGTTCTTTCTGCGACCACCAGTGCACCATAGTACGACCACACGGCGGCCACCCCATCCCCTGGAACCAACCGCAGAGGAACAACAGTACAAACATCACCGCAATGCTCGACGTCGCCCATGGCACAAAGCCCATAAACAACATCACTGCCGCCGCCAGAATCAAACCTGCGGGCAGGAAAACGCGCGGATTCGAGCGATCCGATACCGAACCCATGATGAATTTCGAAAATCCATAGGCGATCGAGATCCCAGAAAGCGCAAAACCTAAATCACCCCGTGAGAATCCCTGCTCCACCAGGTAAGGCATAGCGAGCGCAAAGTTCTTACGAACCAAATAGTAAGCAGCATAGCCAAAGAATATCCCCAGGAAAATTTGCCAGCGCAATCGACGATAAGTCGGATCGATCTCCGCGGCAGGTAAGCGCGCTTTGTGTGGCGCTGGTTTAAAAATACTCAACATTGATAGCCTCCGTGGCCCGTGATCTTATTTATGATTAACAGCCTGATTCAGTGGGAGAACCTGCCGTTTCTTGAGTTGCCGCGATGTTAAGAAAACATTCATAAATTAAATGTGAATTACCGCACACATTATTAAATACGATGGTGAAAATGTTCAGAATGACGCATGAAATCACGTTTCACTTTCGAATTATGAGCGAATATGCGCGAAATCAAACAATTCATGTTTTTACTATGGCTAAATAGTAAAAAACGAACTTCAGAGGGATAACAATGAAAACTCGCGACTCGCAATCAAGTGACGTGATTATCATTGGCGGCGGCGCAACGGGAGCCGGGATTGCCCGCGACTGTGCCCTGCGCGGGCTGCGCGTGATTTTGGTTGAGCGCCACGACATCGCAACCGGTGCCACCGGGCGTAACCACGGCCTGCTGCACAGCGGTGCGCGCTATGCGGTAACCGATGCGGAATCGGCACGCGAATGCATTAGTGAAAACCAGATCCTGAAACGCATTGCACGTCACTGCGTTGAACCAACCAACGGCCTGTTTATCACCCTGCCGGAAGATGACCTCTCCTTCCAGGCCACTTTTATTCGCGCCTGCGAAGAAGCAGGGATCAGCGCAGAAGCTATAGACCCGCAGCAAGCGCGCATTATCGAACCTGCCGTTAACCCGGCACTGATTGGCGCGGTGAAAGTTCCGGATGGCACCGTTGATCCATTTCGTCTGACCGCAGCAAACATGCTGGATGCCAAAGAACACGGTGCCGTTATCCTTACCGCTCATGAAGTCACGGGGCTGATTCGTGAAGGCGCGACGGTGTGCGGTGTTCGTGTACGTAACCATCTCACCGGCGAAACTCAGGCCCTTCATGCACCTGTCGTGGTTAATGCCGCTGGGATCTGGGGGCAACACATTGCCGAATATGCCGATCTGCGCATTCGCATGTTCCCGGCGAAAGGAACGCTGCTGATCATGGGTCACCGCATTAACCAGCATGTGATCAACCGCTGCCGTAAACCTTCCGACGCCGATATTCTGGTGCCTGGCGATACCATTTCGCTGATTGGCACCACCTCTTTACGTATTGATTACAACGAGATTGACGATAATCGAGTGACGGCAGAAGAGGTTGATATTCTGCTGCGTGAAGGGGAAAAACTGGCCCCCGTGATGGCGAAAACGCGCATTTTGCGGGCCTATTCTGGCGTGCGCCCGCTGGTTGCCAGCGATGACGACCCGAGCGGACGTAACGTCAGCCGTGGCATCGTGCTGCTCGACCATGCTGAACGCGATGGTCTGGACGGATTTATCACCATCACCGGTGGCAAACTGATGACCTATCGGCTGATGGCTGAATGGGCTACCGACGCGGTATGCCGCAAACTGGGCAACACGCGCCCCTGTACGACCGCCGATCTGGCACTTCCGGGTTCACAGGAACCCGCTGAAGTTACCTTGCGTAAAGTCATCTCCCTGCCTGCCCCGCTGCGCGGTTCTGCGGTTTATCGTCATGGCGATCGCACGCCTGCCTGGCTGAGCGAAGGCCGTCTGCACCGTAGCCTGGTATGTGAGTGCGAAGCGGTAACTGCGGGTGAAGTGCAGTACGCGGTAGAAAATTTAAACGTTAATAGCCTGCTGGATTTACGCCGTCGTACCCGTGTGGGGATGGGTACCTGCCAGGGCGAACTCTGCGCCTGCCGCGCTGCTGGACTGCTGCAACGTTTTAACGTCACGACGTCCGCGCAATCTATCGAGCAACTTTCCACCTTCCTTAACGAACGCTGGAAAGGCGTGCAACCCATCGCCTGGGGAGATGCACTGCGCGAAAGCGAATTTACCCGCTGGGTTTATCAGGGACTGTGTGGTCTGGAGAAGGAGCAGAAAGATGCGCTTTGATACTATCATTATGGGCGGCGGCCTCGCCGGATTACTCTGTGGCCTGCAACTGCAAAAACACGGCCTGCGCTGTGCCATTGTCACGCGTGGTCAAAGCGCGCTGCATTTCTCATCCGGTTCGCTGGATTTGCTGAGCCATCTGCCAGATGGTCAAGCTGTGACAGACATTCACAGTGGACTGGAATCTTTGCGTCAGCAGGCACCTGCACATCCTTACTCTCTTCTCGGGCCACAACGCGTGCTCGATCTCGCTTGCCAGGCGCAGGCATTAATCGCTGAAAGCGGTGCGCAATTGCAGGGCAGCGTAGAACTGCCTCACCAGCGGATTACGCCGCTCGGCACTCTGCGCTCTACCTGGCTAAGTTCGCCAGAAGTCCCCGTCTGGCCGCTACCCGCGAAGAAGATATGTGTAGTGGGGATAAGCGGGCTGATGGATTTTCAGGCGCACCTTGCGGCAGCTTCGTTGCGTGAACTGGATCTTTCGGTTGAAACCGCAGAAATAGAGCTGCCGGAACTGGATGTCCTGCGCAATAACGCCACCGAGTTCCGCGCGGTGAATATCGCCCGTTTCCTTGATAATGAAGAAAACTGGTCGCTGTTACTTGATGCGCTTATTCCTGTCGCCAATACCTGCGAAATGATCCTGATGCCCGCCTGCTTCGGCCTGGCCGATGACAAACTGTGGCGTTGGTTGAATGAAAAACTACCTTGTTCACTGATGCTTTTGCCAACGCTGCCGCCTTCCGTGCTGGGCATTCGTCTGCAAAACCAGTTACAGCGCCAGTTTGTGCGCCAGGGTGGCGTGTGGATGCCGGGCGATGAAGTGAAAAAAGTGACCTGTAAAAATGGCGTAGTGAATGAAATCTGGACCCGCAATCACGCCGATATCCCGCTACGTCCACGTTTCGCGGTTCTCGCCAGCGGCAGTTTCTTTAGTGGCGGACTGGTAGCGGAACGTAACGGCATTCGAGAGCCGATTCTCGGCCTTGATGTGCTACAAACCGCCACGCGGGGTGAATGGTATAAGGGAGATTTTTTTGCGCCGCAACCGTGGCAGCAGTTCGGTGTAACCACTGATCAGACGCTACGCCCGTCGCAGGCAGGGCAAACCATTGAAAACCTGTTTGCCATCGGTTCGGTGCTGGGCGGATTTGATCCCATCGCCCAGGGATGCGGCGGCGGTGTTTGTGCCGTCAGTGCTTTACATGCCGCTCAACAGATTGCCCAACGCGCAGGAGGCCAACAATGAATGACACCAGCTTCGAAAACTGCATTAAGTGCACCGTCTGCACCACCGCCTGCCCAGTGAGCCGGGTGAATCCCGGTTATCCAGGGCCAAAACAAGCCGGGCCGGATGGCGAGCGTCTGCGTTTAAAAGATGGCGCACTGTATGACGAGGCGCTGAAATATTGTATCAACTGCAAACGTTGTGAAGTCGCCTGCCCGTCCGATGTGAAGATTGGCGATATCATCCAGCGCGCGCGGGCGAAATATGACACCACGCGCCCGTCGCTGCGTAATTTTGTGTTGAGTCATACCGACCTGATGGGTAGCGTTTCCACGCCGTTCGCACCAATTGTCAACACCGCTACCTCGCTGAAACCGGTGCGGCAGCTGCTTGATGCGGCGTTAAAAATCGATCATCGCCGTACGCTACCGAAATACTCCTTCGGCACGTTCCGTCGCTGGTATCGCAGCGTGGCGGCTCAGCAAGCGCAGTATAAAGACCAGGTCGCTTTCTTTCACGGCTGCTTCGTTAACTACAACCATCCGCAGTTAGGCAAAGATTTAATTAAAGTGCTCAACGCAATGGGTACCGGTGTACAACTGCTCAGCAAAGAAAAATGCTGCGGCGTACCGCTAATCGCCAACGGCTTTACCGATAAAGCACGCAAACAGGCAATTACGAATGTAGAGTCGATCCGCGAAGCTGTGGGAGTAAAAGGCATTCCGGTGATTGCCACCTCCTCAACCTGTACATTTGCCCTGCGCGACGAATACCCGGAAGTGCTGAATGTCGACAATAAAGGCTTGCGCGATCATATCGAACTGGCGACCCGCTGGCTGTGGCGCAAGCTGGACGAAGGCAAAACGTTACCGCTGAAACCGCTGCCGCTGAAAGTGGTTTATCACACTCCGTGCCATATGGAAAAAATGGGCTGGACGCTCTACACCCTGGAGCTGTTGCGTAACATCCCGGGGCTTGAATTAACGGTGCTGGATTCCCAGTGCTGCGGTATTGCGGGTACTTACGGTTTCAAAAAAGAGAACTACCCCACCTCACAAGCCATCGGCGCACCACTGTTCCGCCAGATAGAAGAAAGCGGCGCAGATCTGGTGGTCACCGACTGCGAAACCTGTAAATGGCAGATTGAGATGTCCACAAGTCTTCGCTGCGAACATCCGATTACGCTACTGGCCCAGGCGCTGGCTTAAACTCCTTTCTGATGCCCGGTAAGCATGTGGTTACCGGGCATTTTTGCGTACACGATTCCGTGCCCAATGTATGCGTTGCAACGCAGTGAAAATTCCTCTGAAAACGTCTCGCAAAGGCTGAAACTGGCAGATGTCAAAGGCCTGGGATAACCGTAATGTCGCGTCATCATAAATATCAGGTGACGGACAACCATGACCGAATCAACAACCTCCTCCCCGCATGATGCAGTATTTAAAACCTTTATGTTCACACCCGAAACCGCACGGGATTTTCTCGAAATACATTTACCTGAACCACTGCGCAAGCTTTGCAACCTGCAAACCTTACGCCTGGAACCCACTAGTTTTATTGAAAAAAGTTTACGCGCTTACTACTCGGATGTTTTGTGGTCCGTGGAAACCAGCGACGGTGACGGCTATATCTACTGCGTGATTGAACATCAAAGCTCTGCAGAAAAGAATATGGCTTTTCGGCTAATGCGCTATGCCACTGCCGCCATGCAGCGTCACCTGGACAAAGGCTATGACAGAGTCCCGCTGGTGGTGCCGTTGCTGTTTTATCATGGCGAAACCTCGCCCTACCCGTACTCACTCAACTGGCTGGATGAGTTTGACGATCCGCAACTTGCCCGGCAGTTGTACACCGAAGCTTTTCCGTTGGTGGATATTACCATCGTACCTGACGATGAGATCATGCAACATCGGCGTATAGCTCTGCTTGAACTGATTCAAAAGCATATTCGCGACCGCGATTTAATCGGTATGGTCGACAGGATCACCACGCTTTTGGTTAGAGGCTTCACTAATGACAGCCAGCTACAAACACTGTTTAATTATCTGCTGCAATGCGGCGATACCTCCCGTTTCACCCGTTTTATTCAGGAGATTGCCGAACGTTCACCACTACAAAAGGAGAGATTAATGACTATTGCTGAACGGCTACGGCAGGAAGGACATCAAATTGGCTGGCAGGAAGGTAAAATTGAAGGCTGGCAAGAAGGTAAATTAGAAGGTTTGCAGGAAGGCATGCATGAACAAGCCATTAAAATTGCCTTGCGCATGCTGGAGCAGGGTATCGATCGTGACCTGGTGCTGGCAACAACCCAGCTAACCGAGGCCGATCTCGCTCCATTAAGCCTGCAATGAATGCGACAACGTGCCGGGTAAAAGCCTTCTCCCCGGCGCGCCCTCTTTCATGCCCCCTGTGGCGACAGCATCAACGACTCAACAACCTCAATCCAGCCATGCTCACTGGCAATGTCCTGGCCGTTTAACCAACGGCGTAGCATATTCAGTGCCATCATTGCGCACACTTCCTGACGGATAGCCAGGCTGTAGCGTGTAGTGCTGAAACGCACACGCAGAGCGAAAGTGCCATCTGGCGTGGCTAGCGCAAAGTTGAGATGCTCGTTCTCGAAACCCGAAACAGCCAGTGCCAGCCCGGCAAAATGGTTGGCCCGCCGTTCTGTAATCCAGTGCGCAGTTTGCGCCAGGGTTTCTTCCTGTGAAGGAACCACTTCACACGCCAGCAGTGGAGCACCTGCGCGAGAAAGTTGCAAAGCCAATAAACCACCGGTGAATTGCTCGCTCAACGTCAGGCTGAACTGGCGGTTTTGCAATTCGCGACTGATCTGCGCGGGCAGTCCTTCGGTGCCTTCGAAAATCACGCTCTGTCCGGCAACACGTTTAACGTCCAGCCACAGTTTTTCCATCGCCTGTTGCTCGCTTGCCGGTCCGGTGAGTTTCAGTTCGATGATCGGCATTGAGGAGCGATAGCCCATTGTTACGCCCGGCGGCAGTTGTAGAGTGTCCAGGCTTTGTGCCAGATCGCTTTCCGAACGACCAAAGGTAGTCAAACGCAGGCAAACCGGCGGCTGTGGTAAAGAAAAACGCTCGCGCAGACGCGGCAGGATTTCGTGCTCGACCATCACCTTAAATTCTGACGGTACGCCGGGAGTAAAGAACATCAGGCAACGATTAAGCTGCACGGCAAAACCACAGGCGGTGCCTACCGGGTTATTGATAAATTCAGCACTGGCAGGCAGCTCCGCTTGTTTACGGTTGCTCGGTGCCATTACTCGTCCACGTTCGTGGAAATAGCGTTCCATCTCTTTGAGCCAGGCTTCATGCAGCACCAGGCCTTCACCTTTTGCTGTTACAGCGGCGAGTGCGCTTAAATCATCGCTGGTCGGTCCCAGCCCGCCGTTAACGATCAGCACATCGGCGTGCTGACTACGTTCGCGAAGAATGGTCACTAAGTCATCAAGGTTATCCCCCACCGTATTGCGGCGAGATAATGGCAACCCCTGATGAAAGAAAAAATCGGCCAGCCAGGCAGCGTTAGTGTCAACGATTTGCCCGTGTAACACTTCATCCCCGGTGGATAGCATTTCCACTTTTAACATGGTTATCTCCTGCTTTTGTTATCGAATCACTATAACGCAAAGGGAGATAAGGCGTAGTAAGAAACTGAATGGCGCGGCAGAATGCCGCGCCGGAAGGGATCAGAAACTGGCGTTAACCCCAACATACGGGCCGTCAGCCACGGCGTTGTCGCGGTTGCCGTCTTTACCCGACAGATTCAGGTAGCGATAACCCGCCTCAATACTGACTGGACGCATAATGGTGTAACGCGCGCCAGCATTCGCTTCCTCATAACTTTTAATACCGCTGGAGAGTGAATCCGGAGAGTAGTAATACTCGCCAAACAAACGGAAGCTGTTGCCAATTTTCCACTGCAAACCACCTCCTACCGCTGCGGCATAACCTTCATCGCCGTAATTCGGGTTGGTGTAAACGCCTTTTCCGCCAACGGTCGCCATTAACGGCCCGAGAGGCAGATTCAACCCCAGCCCCACGCCCGCGACGTCACCGTCGTCGTCGTTATGTGTCCAGTTACCGCTTAAAGCCAGGCCCGTCGATTCAGTCCCAAAACCGACACCAATATTGGTGTATTCTTTACCCGCCTGGCCGCTGATGCTCATTGCATTGACCGATGCAGAAACCAACAGCATTCCGGCCAGACCTGCTAGCGCAATTTTTTTCATTATCCCCTTTCCCACAAGCAATTAATCAAAATTCCCAAAGCTGCGGGATTGTACTGCCTGGCGCAGAGGATTCAATGAGCGAAAAAAGGGATCTAGTCACTTATTGTAACTAAATACTTCTTAAATAATTAAACGCCGAAAAAATAAACACAGTTTACCGATACACACAAAAATAATAATAAGTGCAGTTATCATCGCAAAAGAGATTACTGTCACTTTCACATATTTCTGAGTTACCGTATTCTCATGGTTTCTATTTATTTATAAGGAATACCCCTGTGCGACAACGGACTATTGTATGCCCTTTGATTCAAAATGATGGTGCTTATTTGCTGTGTAAAATGGCCGACGATCGCGGCGTTTTCCCCGGTCAATGGGCGCTTTCGGGTGGCGGCGTGGAGCCCGGCGAACGAATTGAAGAGGCACTACGCCGCGAAATTCGCGAAGAACTGGGAGAACAGCTGCTTTTGACAGAAATCAAGCCGTGGACCTTCAGCGATGATATTCGCACCAAAACGTATCCAGATGGTCGCAAGGAAGAGATTTATATGATTTACCTGATTTTTGACTGCGTTTCTGCCAACCGAGAAGTGAAAATAAACGAAGAGTTTCAGGACTACGCGTGGGTAAAACCTGAAGATCTGGCGCACTATGATTTGAATGTCGCCACCCGAAAAACGTTACGTTTGAAAGGTCTTCTGTAACAATGATGACAGCCATTACTGGCTGTCAGATTGAAAATTTAGTGATTAACGAATTCCCCATCCAGATAAACTTTGCCTTTTTCCACATGCATGACTAAACCATCCAGATAATCAGGTTTAAATGTCGCATCACGCTTATCTTTAGCAATATATGTCAGGCAATGATTATGGGTGAAAATAACGATATTTTTATCAGGCGCTTTGCTTTGTAAGTCCTTAATTGCACTATAAATCTCATTACCGCACTGAAGAAGTCGTTTATCTACCGTCAATTTTTTACCCGCTGAAAACCAGGTCGCCGACTGAATGGTCCGGACGGTATTACTGGAATAGAGATCGAAATCAGGGATATCAGCACTAAAAGCCTTGCCCAGTTCTCGGGCATCCTGGGTACCTTTGACCGTAATACCTGTTTTATCTGACAAGCATTGATTGGTTGAACGATCGCAACGTTCAGCATGGCGAAACAAAACGACAACCGGGTGCTGTTGTGCCAGTCTGGCCAGTGTTTTATTGTCGATACGTGGCAAACCATTGCTACTCCAGGCGGCATGAGTACCCAGTCCGGCAATTGCAGCGAGCGCCAGTAAAATGATGAAATATTTTTTTGACTTCAACGAAGAGCGGCAAAAAGCTAACACGTAAACTCCACCTATAGACAAGCGCAACCAGACAATTACCGTGAAATTGAGCGACATTTCTGGCGATAATTAGCAGTTGGTGTAATATTAAAAATCCTGCGATGCCGGCAAAATGCCTCAAAATTTTGCCAAATGCAAAGCCTAAATAAGAAAAAATATAAAAATTTCAATATTTACGTCTAATATTAGTTTCTTAAGGTTAAGTTAATATTCTATCCTTAAAATTTCGCTCCAAATGGCAAAATATACACAACACTCTTTATAGCAAATATAAGTGGACAGGTATTCAATGGCGGAAGGAAAAGCAATGTCAGAATTTTTGCCTTTTTCGCGACCAGCAATGGGCGTGGAGGAACTCGCTGCAGTTAAAGAGGTTCTCGAATCCGGTTGGATCACAACCGGTCCGAAGAATCACGCGCTTGAACAAGCCTTTTGCCAGTTGACGGGAAATCAGCATGCCATCGCGGTCAGTTCAGCCACCGCCGGAATGCATATCACGCTAATGGCGTTGGAAATTGGCAAGGGCGATGAAGTGATTACGCCTTCCCTGACCTGGGTTTCAACCCTCAATATGATTTCCTTGCAGGGTGCAACGCCGGTAATGGTGGATGTCGATCGCGATACGCTGATGGTCACGCCTGAAGCGATCGAATCAGCCATTACGCCACGCACTAAAGCCATCATACCGGTGCATTATGCCGGTGCGCCAGCAGATATTGACGCCATTCGCGCCATTGGCGAACGTTACGGCATCGCAGTTATCGAAGATGCAGCCCATGCCGTCGGTACGTATTACAAAGGGCGACATATTGGCGCAAAAGGTACCGCTATTTTTTCGTTTCACGCCATCAAAAATATTACCTGTGCGGAAGGTGGCCTGATTGTTACTGATAATGAAAATCTTGCCTGCCAGCTACGGATGCTGAAATTTCACGGTCTGGGTATCGATGCCTATGACAGACAAACCTGGGGCCGTGCACCGCAGGCTGAAGTCTTAACGCCGGGCTATAAGTACAATCTGACCGATATTAACGCCGCGATTGCCCTGACACAGTTAGCTAAATTAGAGCACCTCAACACCCGTCGGCGCGAAATTGCCCAGCAATATCAGCAAGCACTGGCAGCTCTCCCCTTTCAGCCATTAAGCCTTCCCGCCTGGTCGCACGTTCACGCCTGGCATCTGTTTATTATTCGTGTCGATGAACAACGTTGTGGTATCAGTCGCGATGTGTTGATGGAAGCGTTAAAAGAAAGAGGTATTGGTACCGGGTTACATTTCCGCGCCGCTCACACACAAAAATATTATCGCGAGCGTTTTCCCACGCTGTCGTTACCGAATACCGAATGGAATAGCGAACGCATCTGTTCGTTGCCGCTGTTCCCGGATATGACTACCGCCGATGCCGACCGCGTCATCACAGCCCTCCAGCAACTCGCAGGACAATAAGCCATGTTTGAAATCCACCCTGTTAAGAAAGTCTCGGTGGTTATTCCCGTTTATAACGAGCAGGAAAGCTTACCGGAATTAATCAGGCGCACCACCACAGCCTGTGAATCACTGGGGAAAGAGTATGAGATCCTGCTGATTGATGACGGCAGTAGCGATAATTCCGCGCATATGCTGGTCGAAGCCTCACAAGCGGAGAACAGCCATATTGTGTCTATTTTGCTTAACCGCAATTACGGGCAGCATTCAGCGATTATGGCGGGATTCAGTCACGTTACTGGCGACTTAATTATTACCCTCGATGCCGATCTCCAGAATCCGCCAGAGGAGATCCCCCGTCTGGTGGCAAAAGCCGATGAAGGTTACGACGTGGTAGGGACTGTACGCCAGAACCGCCAGGACAGCTGGTTTCGCAAAACCGCTTCGAAGATGATTAACCGGCTTATTCAGCGCACCACCGGCAAAGCGATGGGTGACTACGGTTGTATGTTGCGCGCCTATCGCCGTCATATTGTCGATGCGATGTTGCACTGCCATGAACGCAGCACCTTTATCCCGATTCTGGCGAATATCTTCGCCCGCCGTGCCATTGAAATTCCAGTGCATCATGCCGAGCGTGAGTTTGGTGAATCCAAATACAGTTTTATGCGCCTGATTAATTTGATGTACGACCTGGTGACCTGCCTTACCACAACGCCGCTACGTATGCTGAGTCTGCTCGGCAGCATTATTGCGATTGGAGGTTTTAGCATTGCGGTGCTGCTGGTGATTTTACGCCTGACCTTCGGACCACAATGGGCGGCAGAAGGCGTCTTTATGCTATTTGCCGTGCTGTTTACTTTTATTGGCGCTCAGTTTATCGGCATGGGATTACTCGGTGAATATATCGGCAGGATCTACACCGATGTCCGCGCCCGCCCCCGCTATTTTGTTCAGCAAGTTATCCGTCCATCTAGCAAGGAAAATGAATAATGAAAACCGTCGTTTTTGCCTACCACGATATGGGATGCCTCGGTATTGAAGCCCTGCTGGCTGCCGGTTACGAAATTAGCGCCATTTTTACCCATACCGATAATCCCGGTGAAAAAGCCTTTTATGGTTCTGTGGCTCGTCTGGCGGCGGAAAGAGGCATTCCGGTTTATGCGCCGGATGACGTTAATCATCCGCTGTGGGTGGAACGCATTGCCCAACTGTCGCCAGAGGTGATTTTCTCTTTTTATTATCGCCATCTTATTTGCGACGAAATTTTGCAGCTCGCTCCCGCAGGTGCATTTAATCTGCATGGTTCGCTGTTACCAAAATATCGTGGTCGCGCGCCGCTGAACTGGGTGCTGGTGAACGGTGAAACGGAAACGGGCGTTACATTGCACCGAATGGTGACACGTGCCGATGCCGGGGCCATTGTGGCGCAACTGCGCGTTGCCATTGCGCCAGATGATATCGCCATTACGCTGCATCATAAATTGTGCCATGCTGCGCGCCAGCTACTGGAACAGACATTACCCGCCATTAAACACGGTAATATTCTGGAAGTCGCCCAGCGCGAAAACGAAGCCACCTGTTTTGGTCGCAGAACGCCGGATGACAGTTTCCTCGAATGGTATAAGCCGGCATCCGTACTGCACAACATGGTACGTGCCGTTGCCGATCCGTGGCCGGGTGCCTTCAGCTATGCTGGCAATCAGAAATTCACCGTCTGGTCGTCGCGTGTTCATCCTCATGCCAGCAAAGCACAGCCGGGGAGCGTGATTTCTGTTGCGCCGTTGCTGATTGCCTGTGGCGATGGCGCGCTGGAAATCGTCACCGGACAGGCGGGCGACGGCATTACTATGCAGGGCTCGCAATTAGCGCAGACGCTGGGCCTGGTGCAAGGTTCACGCTTGAATAGCCAGCCTGCCTGTGCCGCCCGACGCCGTACCCGGGTACTCATCCTCGGGGTGAATGGCTTTATTGGCAACCATCTGACAGAACGCCTGCTGCGCGAAGATCATTATGAAGTTTACGGTCTGGATATTGGCAGCGATGCGATAAGCCGTTTTCTGAATCATCCGCATTTTCACTTTGTCGAAGGCGATATCAGTATTCATTCCGAATGGATTGAGTATCACGTCAAAAAATGTGATGTCGTCTTGCCGCTGGTGGCGATAGCCACGCCGATTGAATATACCCGCAACCCGCTGCGCGTATTTGAACTCGATTTTGAAGAGAATCTGCGCATTATCCGCTACTGCGTGAAGTACCGTAAGCGAATCATCTTCCCGTCAACTTCAGAAGTTTATGGGATGTGTAGCGATAAATACTTCGATGAGGACCATTCTAATTTAATCGTCGGCCCGGTGAATAAACCACGCTGGATTTATTCGGTATCAAAACAATTACTTGATCGGGTGATCTGGGCCTATGGCGAAAAAGAGGGTTTACAGTTCACCCTCTTCCGCCCGTTTAACTGGATGGGACCACGACTGGATAACCTTAATGCGGCACGAATCGGCAGCTCCCGCGCGATTACGCAACTCATTCTCAATCTGGTAGAAGGTTCACCGATTAAGCTGATTGATGGCGGAAAACAAAAACGCTGCTTTACTGATATTCGCGATGGTATCGAGGCGTTATACCGCATTATCGAAAATGCGGGAAATCGCTGCGACGGCGAAATTATCAACATTGGCAATCCTGAGAACGAAGCGAGCATTGAGGAACTGGGCGAGATGCTGCTGGCGAGCTTCGAAAAACATCCGCTGCGCCATCATTTCCCACCGTTTGCGGGCTTTCGCGTTGTCGAAAGTAGCAGCTACTACGGCAAAGGATATCAGGACGTAGAGCATCGTAAACCGAGCATCCGCAATGCCCACCGCTGCCTGGACTGGGAGCCGAAAATTGATATGCAGGAAACCATCGACGAAACGCTGGATTTCTTCCTGCGCACCGTTGATCTTACGGATAAACCATCATGACCAAAGTAGGCTTACGCATTGATGTCGATACCTTTCGTGGCACCCGTGAAGGCGTGCCGCGTCTGCTGGAAATCTTGAGTAAGCATAATATTCAGGCCAGCATTTTTTTCAGCGTCGGCCCGGACAATATGGGCCGCCATCTCTGGCGACTGGTGAAGCCACAGTTTTTGTGGAAGATGCTGCGCTCAAACGCGGCATCGCTTTATGGCTGGGATATTTTACTGGCAGGTACGGCCTGGCCAGGTAAAGAGATTGGTCATGCCAATGCCGATATCATTCGTGAAGCGGCTAAACATCACGAAGTCGGCCTGCACGCCTGGGATCACCATGCCTGGCAAGCCCGTAGCGGTAACTGGGATCGGCAAACAATGATCGACGATATTGCACGCGGCCTTCGCACTCTGGAAGAGATTATCGGTCAACCGGTAACCTGTTCTGCCGCTGCGGGCTGGCGTGCCGACCAGCAGGTGATCGAAGCAAAAGAAGCGTTCCATTTGCGCTACAACAGCGATTGCCGTGGGGCCATGCCGTTCCGTCCACTGCTCGAATCAGGAAACCCTGGCACTGCGCAAATTCCGGTGACCTTACCCACCTGGGATGAAGTGATTGGTCGGGATGTGAAAGCAGAAGATTTTAACGGTTGGTTACTCAACCGCATCCTGCGAGATAAAGGCACGCCGGTTTATACCATTCATGCAGAAGTTGAAGGCTGCGCTTATCAGCATAATTTTGTGGATCTCCTCAAACGCGCAGCTCAGGAAGGCGTGACATTTTGCCCTTTAAGCGAACTGTTATCAGAGACGTTGCCGCTCGGACAAGTTGTTCGCGGAAATATTGCCGGACGTGAAGGCTGGCTGGGTTGCCAACAAATTGCGGGTAGTCGCTGATGAAATCGGTACGTTACCTTATCGGCCTCTTCGCGTTTATTGCCTGCTATTACCTGTTACCGATCAGCACGCGTCTGCTCTGGCAACCAGATGAAACGCGTTATGCGGAAATCAGTCGGGAAATGCTGGCATCCGGCGACTGGATTGTGCCCCATCTGTTAGGGCTACGTTATTTTGAAAAACCCATTGCCGGATACTGGATTAACAGCATTGGGCAATGGCTATTTGGCGCGAATAACTTTGGTGTGCGGGCAGGCGTTATCTTTGCGACCCTGTTAACTGCCGCGCTGGTGACCTGGTTTACTCTGCGCTTATGGCGCGATAAACGTCTGGCTCTACTCGCCACAGTAATTTATCTCTCATTGTTTATTGTCTATGCCATCGGCACTTATGCCGTGCTCGATCCGTTTATTGCCTTCTGGCTGGTGGCGGGAATGTGCAGCTTCTGGCTGGCAATGCAGGCACAGACGTGGAAAGGCAAAAGCGCAGGATTTTTACTGCTGGGAATCACCTGCGGCATGGGGGTGATGACCAAAGGTTTTCTCGCCCTTGCCGTGCCGGTATTAAGCGTGCTGCCATGGGTAGCGACGCAAAAACGCTGGAAAGATCTCTTTATTTACGGCTGGCTGGCGGTTATCAGTTGCGTACTGACGGTTCTCCCCTGGGGACTGGCGATAGCGCAGCGGGAGCCTGACTTCTGGCACTATTTTTTCTGGGTTGAGCATATTCAACGCTTTGCACTGGATGATGCCCAACACAGAGCCCCGTTCTGGTACTACGTGCCGGTCATCATTGCCGGTAGCCTGCCGTGGCTGGGATTACTCCCCGGTGCACTATACACAGGCTGGAAAAACCGCAAGCATTCCGCAACCGTCTATTTGTTGAGCTGGACGATAATGCCGCTGCTGTTTTTCTCCGTTGCTAAGGGTAAATTGCCCACCTATATTCTTTCTTGCTTTGCACCTTTGGCAATGCTGATGGCGCATTACGCTTTGCTGGCAGCAAAAAATAATCCTCTGGCGCTGCGGATTAATGGCTGGATTAACATCGCTTTTGGCGTCACTGGCATTATTGCCACATTTGTGGTCTCCCCCTGGGGACCAATGAACACGCCGGTGTGGCAAACCTTCGAGAGCTATAAAGTCTTTTGTGCCTGGTCGATTTTTTCGCTATGGGCATTTTTCGGCTGGTACACCTTAACAAACGTCGAAAAGACCTGGTCTTTTGCCGCGCTTTGCCCGCTGGGGCTAGCGTTGCTGGTAGGATTTTCAATTCCTGACAGAGTCATGGAAGGAAAACATCCGCAATTTTTTGTCGAGATGACACAAGAATCACTTCAGCCAAGCCGCTATATTCTTACTGATAGCGTCGGTGTTGCCGCAGGTCTGGCATGGAGCCTGCAACGCGATGACATCATCATGTATCGCCAGACAGGTGAGTTGAAATACGGCCTTAATTATCCGGATGCGAAAGGGAGATTTGTCAGCGGTGATGAGTTCGCAAACTGGCTTAATCAACATCGTCAGGAGGGGATTATTACACTCGTGCTTTCGGTTGACCGCGATGAAGATATCAACAGTCTCGCCATTCCGCCCGCAGATGCCATCGATCGTCAGGAGCGTCTGGTGCTGATTCAGTATCGTCCCAAATGATCTGGCTAACATTAGTCTTTGCCAGCTTGCTTAGCGTTGCCGGGCAGTTGTGTCAGAAACAGGCAACCTGCTTTGTGGCGATAAACAAACGGCGCAAACATATCGTGCTGTGGCTGGGACTGGCGCTGGCTTGTCTTGGTCTTGCCATGGTGCTCTGGCTGCTGGTCTTGCAGAACGTACCGGTAGGCATTGCCTACCCGATGTTAAGTCTGAATTTTGTCTGGGTGACGCTGGCTGCAGTAAAACTGTGGCACGAACCGGTATCGCCGCGTCACTGGTGTGGGGTGGCGTTCATTATTGGTGGCATTGTGATCCTCGGGAGTACGGTGTAATGGGCCTGATGTGGGGATTATTCAGCGTCATTATTGCCTCAGTTGCGCAATTAAGCCTGGGTTTTGCGGCGAGTCATCTGCCGCCGATGACGCACTTATGGGATTTTATCGCGGCGCTGTTAGCTTTTGGGCTGGATGCCCGGATACTGTTACTCGGGCTGCTGGGTTATCTGCTTTCCGTTTTTTGTTGGTATAAAACGCTACATAAACTTGCGCTAAGCAAAGCCTATGCCTTGCTCAGTATGAGTTATGTGCTGGTATGGATTGCTTCAATGGTACTTCCCGGCTGGGAAGGGACTTTTTCGCTGAAAGCACTACTAGGAGTAGCCTGTATTATGAGCGGGTTGATGCTGATTTTCCTGCCCACGACAAAACAACGTTACTGAGTTTTCCCTGCCGCTGTACACTGCCGTTCCCACTCATCGGGGCTATAACTGCTTGCCGAGAGGACTTTCACCGTATGCAGCTTTTCACGATTAATACAGTAAAGCGCATTCTGCAAAGGTGAGAGTAAATCCCCCACTTTCACGGCGAAGTCACTCTTCACTTCGGCGATCATTTTTATCGCGCCGCCAGCATCGCAGAGCATAAGTACATGTCTGTTATCTTGTTTATTGCAGCACGATTTTTTGACCAGCCATTCCATTGCATTATCCTGTTTGCTAAGAGTTTTCACATCAATTTACAGATTAACAGATAAACTCTTTATCAACGGCAATGGAATGGCAGAAATGAGAAGTGAAACGGAGGGTTAATTATTGCTGACGTTGCACCCACTCTTTTAGCGCCTGACGTGAAATTTTAATACCGCCGTTTTTCAGTTCAGGCGGCAACGTTAACCAACGCACCGGTTGCTGAAAACGGGCCAGCTTATCTTTCACCCATTCGCCAAGATCAACGGTTTGCTGGTCATACTCCACCACCGCTACCGGTCGATGACCAAACTCCTTGTCGGCAACGGGGACGATAAACACCTGCAAAACCGCAGGATGTGCAGCAATTACGCGCTCGACTTCTTCCGGCTGAATACCCTCTCCGCCACTGAAGAATAGATTGTCTAAACGTCCGACAATGGTCAGCTTGCCATTATGCATCTCACCGCGATCGCGCGTAGCGTACCAGCCTTCGTCATTAACCAGTGAAACCAGTTGCCCGTTACGCCAGTAACCTTCTGCCATACTGGCAGCCCGCAGCCACACTTCATTATTAACGATTTTCACTTCCCGACCCGGCAGCGGCGAACCAACGTCTGCCAGGCCGTCGGCTTCTTTCGCACACACCGTGGAGGCAAACTCGGTCAGACCATAGCCGCAAAAGCAACGAATCCCCTGCTCGCGCGCCTGTTCCGTCAACTCGATCGGGATAGCCGCGCCGCCAAGTAACACCGCTTTCAGGGAAACGGAACTGCGGTTAACCAGCAAACGCCAGAGTTGTGTTGGCACCAGTGAAGCGTGAGTACAGCCTGCCAGCATTTGCTCCAATGGCTGTTTATCACGTACCGTCATCCGCGCACCAGCGTATAACCAGCGCCACATAATTCCCTGACCGGAGACGTGAAACAGCGGTAAAGAGAGCAACCAGTCATCGTGATCGCCAAACGGAATCAGCGATAACACCCCTTCGGCACTGGCAAGATGGGCCTGATAAGTATGGACAGCGGCTTTCGGCAACCCGGTAGAACCCGAGGTCAACGTCATTGAGCACAGACGCGTCGGCTGCCACGTAGCGGCATGTGCGCCTTCAACCCGCTGAATGTGCAGCGACGTTAATGCCGGAAACGTGTTTTCCCCATCCGGCACCAGCGCAAATTGCAGCGTCAGATTGGGCAGCAATTCTTCAAGCAACGGTTGCGGCAGCTGAGGGTTCACGGGCAACACCCGCGCCCCGCATTGCAGTAACGCCAGCCAGGCGAGCAGCGTTTGCGGCGTATTCCACGCCCGCAACATCACGCCGCTGCCCTCAACCACACCCTGCACCGCAAATCCGGAGGCTAATTCATCGACGCGAGCACAAAGCTCGCGCCAGTTGAGTTGCTCGTCATTAAGACGTAAGGCGATGGCTTCTCCCCGCACTTGCCGCCAGTGACGCCACGGCCAGTCAGAGAAGATCATAACAACCGCTCCAGTGCATCAACTTCCACGACAGGCAGCGTGCTACCCGGCCAGCGACGTACCTGCTGCGCCTGCATTAGATCCAGCGTGTCCAGCCCTGGAATGGTGTCCGGCGTTAACCAGGCGGCAATCCGCGCCAGTTGCGTTAAGCCTAAGCTCGATTCAATGGAAGAACTGATCACCGCCGTCAGCCCCAGCGCGTGCGCCGCCTGTACCTGCTCGCGTACTTTTTCCAGACTGCCCGTGAGCGTGGGTTTGATAACTACCGCGCGCACGCCCTCTTCAGCCACAAAGGCAAAATCCGGCTCGCGCAGGCTTTCATCCCAGGCAATGGCAATGCCGGTTTCACGGGCAAACGCTCGCGAATCATCGCGGGTTTTGCACGGCTCTTCGAGAAACGCGATGCGGTCGCGATAATCCGGGTTAACGTATTTGGCAAACTGCTGACCTTTCAGCGGTGTCCAGGCGCGATTTGCGTCAAGACGCAAATGCAGATCCGGAATTGCCTCCAGCAACAGATTCACCACCATGCCGTCGCGCACCGCTTCGTACAATCCCACTTTGACCTTCGCCACTTTCTCGCCCGGCATATCGGCAAGTTTGAGGATCAGATCGTCCGGATCGCCATTACACAGCGGTGCCGCACGGTAGTTGGCTGCTTGCGGCAACGTATCTGCCAGCTCCGCCAATGCACAGCTTACGCCAAAGGCAACGGAAGGCATCTGCGGTATCTCGCCATCGCCAGCCAGCCAGTTATTTACCCAGGCAAGCAGCACACTTTGCGCCTCTTCCCAGGTTTCCTGACTGAAGCCCGGCAGTGGGGAGATCTCCCCCCACCCTTCGCGCTCGCCCTCACGCAGGCAAACATACAGCCCGTCGCGGGTTTTTAACCGCCTGTCGCGCAGAACCACCCCCGCGTCCATGGGGATCTGCCAGCGGTATACCTGCGCGCTACGCATTACGGATTCCGTTTAAATTTGCTGAAATCAGGCTGACGTTTCTGGTTGAAAGCGTTGCGACCTTCCTGACCTTCTTCCGTCATGTAGAACAGCATGGTGGCGTTGCCCGCCAGCTCCTGCAGACCCGCCTGACCGTCACAGTCGGCGTTCAGCGCAGCTTTCAGGCAGCGCAGCGCCATCGGGCTGTTTTGCAGCATTTCGCGGCACCAACGGACGGTCTCTTTTTCCAGATCCGCCAGCGGCACCACGGTGTTTACAAGGCCCATATCCAGCGCCTGTTTCGCGTCGTACTGACGGCACAGGAACCAGATTTCACGCGCTTTTTTCTGTCCGACGATGCGAGCCATGTAGGAAGCGCCCCAGCCGCCGTCGAAGGAACCGACTTTCGGGCCAGTCTGACCGAAGATGGCATTATCTGCCGCGATAGTCAGGTCGCACATCATGTGCAGAACGTGACCGCCGCCGATGGAGTAGCCAGCCACCATCGCGACAACCGGTTTCGGACAGGTACGGATCTGACGCTGGAAGTCCAGCACGTTCAGATGATGTACGCCGGAATCATCTTTATAGCCGCCGTAATCGCCACGCACTTTCTGGTCACCACCGGAGCAGAACGCTTTATCGCCTGCACCAGTCAGAATGATCACGCCGATGTTGTCGTCATAACGCGCATCTGCCAGTGCCTGGATCATCTCTTTTACCGTCAGAGGACGGAAGGCATTGCGCACCTGCGGACGATTAATGGTGATTTTTGCGATACCGTCGGTGGATTTTTCATAACGAATGTCCTCGAAACCTTCGGAGCAGTCGTGCCATTCAACCGGTGCGTAAAGCATTGCTTCATCAGGATAAATCATATTGTGTCCTTTAGTCAGAAACGCAAGATCTGCGCCAGACTTGCGATAACGCCAGCGGGATTTTCCCGATGCGCGTTATGTCCGGCGCGAGGAATGACATGGCAGTCGGCAGCCAGTTCCGCCGCCAGAGCGCGGAATTTGCTGTCACGTTCACCACATAAATAATAAAACGCAAATGTGCGGGCGCTAAGGTTAGCACGTAAATCAGGCTGGACGGCGAGAGAAGTCGCCTCCAGCATGGCGGCAAGCGTTGCGCCATTATTGTTGCTGCGCAGCGCCACCAGCTCCCGGCGTTGATCGTCATTGAGCGAGGCAAAAACAGGCTGTTGATACCAGTCGGCAAATACCGCGGTTAATGGTTCGGAACGAAAACGCTGCGCCCATTGGCGATCGGAACGCTGACGTTCCGCGCGTTGTTCAGCATTTTGCAGCCCCGGATGACCGCCTTCGACAACAACCCCACAAAGCCCCGCCAGCCCCTGGCAAGCCGCCATCATCGCCACCCGTCCGCCAAGCGAGTACCCCACCAGCCAGAAGTCAAGGATGTTGTAACTAACCAAAGTTTTACGCAGTAAGTCGGTGACATCATCAAATCCATCGACGCTAATCGCCGCCGAACCACCGTGACCTGGGAGATCAACATACAACCGTGAGTAGTCGGCAAACACCTCGCCCACTTCTTGCCATTCGTGGCAATCGCCGGAAAAACCGTGCAAAAAAACCAGCCAGGGTAAACCTGGTTTGCCGTGTTTTGCCTGCGCGTGCAGGATCATAAATGGCTTACCTGCGCCAGAAGTTGCTGGAGCGTTTGCGCACCATCGGTGTCGTTAACCACCATTTCAATCACCGTGGTGGTTGGCGTGCGCCAGGCGTCAGCAAGCGCCGTTTCAAGTTCCTGCCAGTTTTGCGGACGATGATATTTCAGCTCAAACATCGCGGCAGCGTGCTCAAAATGGACGTTTTGCGGCATCAGATAAAAACGCTCGCGCTCGCTTTTCGGCGTCGGCAGCAGCGAGAAAATTTGCCCGCCGTTGTTGTTCACCACAATTAATACCAGCGGCGCGGAAACCTGGCGCAATAACGACAGCGCATTCAGGTCGTAAAGTGCGGAGAGATCGCCCACAATCGCCAGCGTCGGTTTGCCGCTTGCCCGCTGAACGCCGGCGGCAGTCGAGAGCAGCCCGTCGATACCGCTGGCCCCACGGTTGCTGTACACCGGGTAACCTGCCGGAAGTTGCGAAAGCGCATCAATCAGACGTACCACCAGGCTGTTACCGACAAACAATTGCCCCTGTTCAGGCAGATAGTCGCTGATGCGATGCGCCAGTTGCGCTTCGCCAAACGCATCGCGACGGGCAATAACCGCCTGCATTGCCTGTTCCGCCAGGCGCGGGATTTCAACGCACCAGGGCTGGCGTTTTTCTGCCGGATGCAGCTCCAGCCAGTCGGCAATATTGGCAATTAAGCGGCGTCCACGATGGTGTGCCGGATCAAGTCGCCCTTCAATGTCATCAACAATCCAGTACTCTTCTGGTTCACAGCTTGCCTGCCATTGCAGGAGCCGCTTGCCAGTCAGGCTGCTTCCCAGCTGCACCACAATTTGCGCCTGTTGCAGTTCGCTGGTCGCTTTGGCATTGCCTAACCAAAGATCGGCACACGGCAGCGGCTGTCCGGTTTGCGACAGCACGTCGCCAATCAGCGGCCAGCCAAGAGTTTGCGCCCACAGGGCAACTTTTTTGCCCTCTTCCGCACTCATGCGCCCGGCAACCACCACGCCGCGCTTTTGCCGCCAGAAGAACCAGTCGCGCTGTTTTTCGCTCTCAAGACGAGGCGCTTCACGCAGCCACGGCTTATCATCCTGCCACCAGTCACCCAGACGCTGTTGCCAGCTAAGCCCAGTGTCGTCCATCTCGCCATACAGCGGTTCAGCAAACGGGCAGTTGATATGGACCCCACCAGCATGAAGCGTACCGAGAGCATGGTCGATGGTAGAAACCAGCCAACGTGCGGGGATATCCTGGGTCGGGCGCGGCAGTGAAATACTGTGCGTGGGGTGAGAGGCGAACATTCCCGGCTGACGAATCGCCTGATTCGCGCCGCAGTCAATTAGCTCCGGCGGGCGATCGGCGGTTAACAGGATCAGTTTTTCTCCGGTTAACCCAGCTTCAATCAGTGCCGGATAGAGATTTGCTACCGCCGTGCCGGAGGTCACAATCACCGCCACCGGCTGCTTGCTAACTTTCGCCAGCCCCAGCGCCAGATGCCCCAGTCCACGCTCATCGAAATGGGTGTGGTGAATGAATGCGGAATTCTCCGCCGCCGCTAACGTTAACGGTGTAGAACGCGAGCCAGGGGCGATACAGATGTGTCTGACGCCGTGACGCGTTAATGCTTCCAGAATGACCGCCGCCCAGCGTCGGTTAAATGCGCTTACTGACATGAGTTTGTCCGGTATCAATATTGCGGCTAAGTATAAGGAGCTACAAAAATAGATTATTGATATGAATCGGTAATGATGCGACTCATTACTATTCCATTTGTAATAAAGTACGCAGCCCTGCCGCTTTGTTGTCGATTTCCTGCCACTCTTGCTCGGGGTCGGAGCCACGGACAATGCCCGCGCCAGCATATAGCCGCACGACATTGCCGCTGATTTTTGCTGAGCGCAGGGAAACGCAGAATTCGCTTTGCTGTAATGAGAGATAGCCCGCAGAACCGGCGTACCATTCTCGAGTGAACGGTTCGTGACGGGCGATAAACTGTCGCGCCAGATCGCGCGGTAAGCCAGCAACTGCTGCCGTTGGCTGCAACTGATGTAAACAGATCACATCATCCGCTTTGTTGAGTGAAGTCCAGATACAGCGGCGAAGATGCTGCACTTTACGCAGACGCAGTACCTGCGGCGGTAAAACATCCAGCGTCTGGGTATCGGCCTGTAATCGTTGGCAGATATCTTCCACCACCAGCATGTTCTCGCGCTGGTTTTTATCATCCGCCATCAGCCACTCTCCTAACTGCTGCGCCTGCTTATCATCAGGATGATTTGCTACTGTTCCCGCCAGCGCTTCAGTACGCAGCGCTTTGTCACGCCGCCGCCATAACCGTTCCGGTGAAGAGCCAAGAAAAGCATTTTCGCCATCAAAGGCCATGTAAAAATGGTAGCAATTCAGATTCAGTCGACGACTGGCCGCCATCATCGCCGCCGCATTGACCGGACTTGCGAAATGCAGATCAGTTGCCCGAGCAAGCACCACTTTGTCGAGCTCACCTTCGGCGATGGTTTTCGTTGCTAGTTCGATTAATTGCGTCCAGCCCGTTTTGTCCGGCCAGTGTTGTTCTCGCGTAGTGGTTAAATGTAACCCAGGCAAGGGCTTGATACTCACCAGTGTGGCGATAAATTCTCTTGCCTTAATCGCATCGTGCTGAAGGGAGCTTTCGCTGAATAGCGTCAGCCGCAGCGTGGCTTTACCGCCACAGCGTCGCCATTCCAGGCGTGGTAAAAGTAAATTGCCCTGCGACGGGTCAAACGCATTCAGCCCCCAAATGCGTAAGTCGGCGTGTTCCGGGTGCTGGCGAAGAAAACGTTGTGCCTGGTCCAACGACGTAAAACGGGTAATCGCGCCCAGGACGGCAGCTTCTTCATCACCATTACGTTGTTGCCAGTAGAATTGCGGGTACGTTTGCTGACTGGCCAGCCAGCTCAAGGCATCAAAAGCGTCTTTGAGAGGGAAAGGAATATCGATAACCCGAATGCCGGGTGTCGCCGGAATCTCTTGCGACAAATGGCGCAGTAAATTTTCCAGCGCCGTAGTAAGTGATTGCACGCGGACCTCTCCCTGTTAAAAGCCTCACATTATACGGGGTACTTCAAAAAAAATGCAGTACCCCGGTGTAGGGAGGTTTTAACGGCGTGCCAGCAACAGTCCTAGTACCAGCCCAACGGCTGCGCCCACACCAATTCCTTGCCAGGGTTTTTCGTGGACGTAGTCATCAGCACGATAAACAGCCTGCTTCGCCCGATAGTAATAACTGTCTGAAGCCTGGCTAACCCGTTTTTTCACATCATCCAGCGCTTTTTCTGCACGCGCTTTCAGCTCAACATATTTCTGATCGGCGGGATCGCCAGAGGAGCGGAGCACCTCTTCCAGTGTTTCACTAAGCAGCGTCAGGTCGTCATCGATACGTGTATCACCAAACTGATTAGACATTCTCGTTCTCCATTTGCGTAAAACCTGTCACTAACTATAGACAAGGGTTATTGATTACGCCTGAATTACCTCGCGTGTCATCCCAATGTGTGGGATACCATCTTCTTCATAGATCTCCGTCACAGGGATAAAACCGAAACTCTGGTAGAAGTTTTGCAGATGCGCCTGCGCCCCGAGGTAAACAGGCTTATCAGGCCAGTGATGCGTGCAAGTGTCGAGGGTTTTACTCATCAGTTGCTGCCCCACTTTTTCGCCACGCAACGCTTCACTGACAATCACCCGACCAATAACGACCGGCTCAAGATCATCATCACTTTTCAGAATCCTCGCATACGCCACCAGTTCATCATTTTTCCAACCGAGAATATGGCGATTATCCCCCGTCAAATCATCACCATCGATATCCTGATAAGGGCAATTCTGCTCGACAACAAACACCGCGCAACGCAGTTGTAATAAGGCATAAAGCTGGGAAACCGATAATTCAGAGTGATGCAGATCTTGCCATTCAATCATAATGCTCTCCTTTTAGATGTATGCCTTATACTAGCCGGAATATTTTTTGAAACGTGATGAACTCATGGAATTAATTTTTTTAGGTACTTCAGCCGGTGTGCCAACCCGTACGCGCAATGTCACGGCAATATTGCTTAACCTGCAACATCCGACCCAAAGCGGTCTTTGGTTGTTTGACTGCGGTGAAGGCACCCAGCATCAGCTACTGCATACCGCCTTTAACCCTGGAAAACTGGACAAGATTTTTATCAGTCACCTTCATGGCGATCATCTCTTTGGTTTACCCGGCTTGCTGTGCAGTCGTTCTATGTCTGGTATTGTCCAACCCTTAACGATTTATGGTCCGCAAGGTATCCGTGAATTTGTGGAGACCGCGCTGCGGATTAGCGGCTCATGGACCGATTATCCGCTGGAAATTGTCGAAATTGGCGCTGGCGAAATTCTCGATGATGGCCTGCGCAAAGTGACCGCTTATCCAATGGAACACCCACTGGAATGCTATGGCTATCGTATTGAAGAACATGATAAACCGGGTGCATTAAATGCCCAGGCATTAAAAGCTGCTGGCGTACCGCCTGGCCCACTGTTTCAGGAATTAAAAGCGGGCAAAACAATCATGCTGGAAGATGGAAGGCAGATTAACGGCGCAGATTACTTAGCTGCTCCAGTGCCAGGTAAAGCACTCGCTATTTTCGGCGATACCGGCCCCTGCGATGCCGCACTTGACCTGGCTAAAGGTGTCGATGTCATGGTGCACGAAGCGACGCTGGATATAACCATGGAAGCCAAAGCCAATAGTCGCGGTCATAGCTCTACACGCCAGGCTGCGACACTGGCCCGTGAGGCTGGAGTCGGTAAGCTAATCATTACCCACGTCAGCTCGCGCTATGATGACAAAGGTTGTCAGCACCTGTTACGTGAATGTCGGTCAATTTTCCCGGCGACTGAACTGGCGAATGATTTGGCCATGTTTAACGTTTAACTCTGCTTATTATTAAAAACAGGGCGAAACTTGCCCTGTTATCGCAACCCGCGCTACATATATCCACCCACACGGGCATATTGAGCGATTTTTGATATTTATTCATCTCATTACGCACTATATTCAGAGCAATAAGTTGCCTCTTTTTATCTTCATTCAGCACAACCTTTGCAACTAAAAGGAGCATATGATGGTTACAGTTGTCAGCAATTATTGTCAATTATCTCAAACCAAACTCAGTCAGACATTTGCAGAAAAATTTACTGTGACCGAGGAATTACTGCAGTCTTTAAAAAAAACAGCGTTATCCGGAGATGAAGAAAGTATTGAGTTACTGCATAACATTGCGTTAGGTTATGATGAATTTGGAAAAAAAGCTGAAGATATTCTTTACCATATTGTTAGAAACCCAACAAATGAGACCCTATCGATTATCCGACTTATTAAAAATGCCTGTTTAAAATTATATAATTTGGCACATACCGCAACCAATTCCCACCTTAAACCAACTGCTCCGGATAATTCAGATGATCTCCTGTTCAAAAAGCTATCCTCCCCTTCGAAATTAATGACAATTATCGGCGATGAAATTCCTCTTATATCTGAAAAACAGTCGCTTTCAAAGGTGCTTTTAAATGATGAGAATAATGAACTGAGTGATGGTACAAACTTCTGGGATAAAAATCGTCAATTAACCACAGATGAAATAGATTGCTATCTTCAGAAGATCGCCGCTAATGCAAAAAATACTCAAGTCAATTATCCTACTGGTCTCTACGTCCCCTACTCCACCAGAACTCATCTGGAAGACGCTCTCAATGATAATATTAAGAGCGATCCATCATGGCCGAAAGAAGTCCAGTTATTCCCCATAAATACTGGCGGACACTGGATATTAGTTTCGCTACAGAAAATAGTAAATGAAAAAAAATAATACACAACAAATTAAATGCGTCATATTCAACTCATTGTGCGCACTAGGCCATGATAAAGAAAATTCACTTAAGCATGTCATTAATAGTTTTAATTCTGAACTCATGGGAGAAATGTCGAATAATAATATAAAAGTTCATTTAACTGAACCCGAGATAATATTTTTACATGCCGCTCTTCAGCAGCATTTAAGCCAAAGTTGCGGTGCATTTGTGTGCATGGCAGCCCAGGAAGTGATTGAACAAAGGGAAAGCAATTCTGACAGCGCCCCCTATACGTTATTAAAAAACTATGCTGGCAGATTTAAAAATATTCAGCAGAAGAGCAGTACGAAATTGATTTTCAACATCGACAGGTAAACAGAAATTGTTATTTAGATAAATATGGCGATGCAAATATCAATCATTATTATAGAAACTTAGAAATAAAACACTCACAACCCCAAAATAGAGCATCAAGCAAAAGAGTAAGTTAACATCATTGTTAATTAATTCGACTAGTCAGTAAATATGCTGACTGGTCGAACATAGTTTACTAAAAAGTCATCACTGACTGATGTCAGTCACACCATCCGCCAGTTCAATCTTCGGGTATTTCCAGCGTATCTCGGCACGCGATTGCTGGTCTGTTGATGTAGTGGATTGTTGTTGCTGACTTTTCTTACCCTCAGATTTCTGCCCCCTGTCAACTCAATCTGCCAATAAATAACATAATTATATTTTTCCTTATATGAATTCCTTTTTAAAATAGCGAAGCCACTGTAAAAGATACTTTTTGTATAGATCTAACAACCGTAATAAAACAAACAGTCATAACTCATTATAAATAATGATAAAATAACGTCTTTTATTGATAATTTACATATGAAAAAAATTTTCCTTTTGTTATATTATTTCTGTTTTCCCTCCCTCTGATTATTTTTTACCAACCCTGGGTCACTGCATTATCGCCAACGCCCCGACACGTAATTCCTGAGCAATGAGAAAAAACAGTTCGTTATCTTACACAAACTGTGCATCCACGTAATGCCGACAATATTGATAATCTGAATAGGTCCGTAGAGTATATAAAAGAGGTCTTTGTCAGTAGCGGTGCCAGAGTTACCGCGCAGGGCGTCCCCGATTGGCTATTACGACTCTGCGCCTGGAAGCCAGAATTACCCTTACCCGGCAATGTCCTGGCTTTATCCCGATCGGGGAGACTTTATTGCCGTGGTCGGCAGAATGCAGGATATCAACGCCGTTCGTCAGGTAAAAGCGGCATTGTTGTCATCTCAGGATTTATCTGTTTATTCTATGAATGCCCCAGGGTTTATTCCCGGTATTGATTTCTCTGATCACCTGAATTATTGGCAACACGATATTCCCGCCATAATGATTACTGACACCGCTTTTTATCGTAATAAACAATACCACTTGCCCGGTGATACCGCAGACAGATTGAATTATCAGAAAATGGCTTAGGTAGTGGATGGTGTTATAACTTTGTTATACAACAGTAAATAATAAAAATTTCTCGAGGCGGGTCCAGAAAAAGCGACATGCACATTTTATTTTCCCTCATCTGTTTTAAGATGCGAAACATGAAATTCAACGGAGGAAAAATAAATGGGAATGATTGGCTATTTTGCAGAAATTGACTCAGAAAAGATTAACCAACTGCTTGAGTCTACTGAAAAACCTTTGATGGATAATATACATGACACGCTTTCAGGATTACGCCGACTGGATATTGATAAACGCTGGGATTTTTTACACTTTGGGCTGACAGGCACCTCTGCTTTTGATCCCGCGAAGAATGATCCGCTGAGTCGTGCCGTGCTTGGTGAACACAGCCTCGAAGATGGCATAGATGGCTTCCTTGGATTGACCTGGAATCAGGAGTTAGCCGCGACAATCGACCGACTGGAATCACTGGATCGAAATGAACTGCGTAAACAGTTTTCCATTAAGCGACTCAATGAAATGGAGATTTATCCGGGAGTGACCTTTTCAGAAGAGTTAGAGGGGCAACTCTTTGCCTCGATCATGCTTGATATGGAAAAGCTGATTAGCGCGTATCGACGTATGCTGCGACAAGGGAATCATGCGCTGACGGTTATTGTTGGGTGATGGTGTCAGGGCTCCAAAAAAAACCGCCGAACATGTCGGCGGCTTTCTGACTTACAAACTGATAGCTTACATCAGCGGCATTGCTAACCGCACAATGCTAATCAGCGGTTGTGGCCATACACCCAGTACCAGTACCAACAGTGCAGAGATCAGCACAACGATACCACCTGCGCTGTACTGCCAGTTTGACGGTGCATCGCGACCCGGTTGTTCCGGTGCGTGCAGGTACAGGCTCACCGCCACACGCAGGTAGTAGTAAAGGCCGATTGCCGAACCGACAACCACGGCACCCACCAGCCACCACAGGTGTGCCTGGACACCGACCGCCAGCACGTAGAACTTACCGATAAAGCCCAGCGTCATCGGGATACCGGCCAGAGACAGCATCATCACCGTCATCACCGCCGCGAGGATCGGGCGATGCCAGAACAGACCGCGGTAAGAGAACAGGGAATCAGCATCCGGGCCACGATACGGGCTGGACATCAGGCTGACCACGCCGAACGCGCCGAGGCTGCTGAACAGATAACCGGCCAGGTAAACCCCTACCGCTTCCATCGACATCTCGCCAGTTTGCAGCGCAATCAGCGCCACCAGCAGATAGCCGAGGTGAGAGATAGATGAGTAACCGAGCAGACGTTTGATATTGGTCTGGCTCAGCGCCATCAGGTTACCGAAGATGATGGAGGCAAAGGCGATAATCGCCAGCACCACACGAATCGCTTCGCTGTCACCCACCGGTGCGTAGAGGAACAGACGCATCACTACACCGAAGATAGCGATTTTGCTCGCCGTCGCCAGGAAAGTGGAAACCGGCGCAGGCGCGCCCTGGTATACGTCTGGCGTCCACAGGTGGAACGGCACCAGAGAGAGTTTGAAACCGAGGCCAACAATCATCAGACCGAAACCTGCCAGCAACAGCGGCTCGTTGAGCATACCGTCGCCGAGGTTTTTACCCAGCGCGACAAACGACAGGTCGCCAGACTGCGCATACACTAGCGCCATACCGAACAGCAGGAAAGAAGACGCTGCGGCAGAAAGGATGGTGTATTTGATACTGGCTTCCAGCGAACGTTTCTGGCGGAAAGCGTAACCGACCAGGCCAAACAGCGGCAAAGAGATCAGTTCAATACCGAGGAACAGAGACGCCAGATGGTTGGCATTCGCCAGCAGGATCCCGCCCAGGGCGGCAATTAACACCAACAGGTAGAACTCATCCTTGTTGTCGTTATAGCCTTCAAGCCACGGGTAGGCGAAAGTACAGGTGGCGAGGCTCGCCAACAATACCAGCCCGGTGTAAAGCATGGCGAAACCATCAACGCGCATCAGCGGCGTAACGTCCATAGCGCCCGCCTGGCCAACAAACCAGAGCGAAACCAGCGCCGCGTTAAGCCCAATAACCGAGAGCGTAGCGTTGAGGAAATGATTGCGTCGCCACGCAATGGAGAGCATCACAACCACCACCGTCAAGCCGACGATCAGCAACGGTAGCAGTGCGATCAGGTTTTGTGGAGTTATTGTCATGGCGATTTACGGCCTTGTAGTAGTAACGGAATTAACAAACCACTGCTGGATATTGCCAATCGCGGAGTGCGAGGTATCCAGAATCGGCTGCGGATAGAAGCCCAGCAGTACCAGCAGCACCACCAGCAACAGGATCATAAACAGCTCACGCAGCGACATCCCTGGCAGTTCCTGGCTGGCAATCTGGCTTTTCGCTTTACCGAAGTAAGCGCGATGCAACATCGCCAGCGAATAAACAGATGCAAAGACCAGCCCAAAGGTAGAAATAACGGTAATCACCGGGACAACCTGGAAGCTGCCGAACAGAATCATAAATTCGCCGACGAAGTTACCGGTGCCAGGCATCCCAAGCGTTGCCACCGCAAAGAACAGCGACAGTGCTGGCAGCCATTTCATCTTGCTCCACAGACCGCCCATCATGCGCATGTCGCGGGTATGGATACGTTCATAAAGCTGACCGCAGAGAATAAACAGACCCGCCGCCGACAAGCCGTGCGCAATCATCTGGATTACCGCGCCCTGGTAGGCCAACTGGCTGCCGGTGTAGATAGCAATCAGCACGAAGCCCATGTGGGAAACCGAGGTGTAGGCGATCAGACGTTTGATATCGGTCTGGGCGAAGGCCATCCACGCACCGTAGAAGATGCCGATAACACCCAGCCACATAGCGATTGGCGCGAACTCTGCCGACGCATTTGGGAACAGCGGCAGGGAGAAACGCAGCAAACCGTAAGCGGCAGTTTTCAGCAAGATCCCCGCGAGGTCAACGGAACCGGCGGTCGGAGCCTGGGAGTGCGCATCCGGCAGCCAGCCATGCAGCGGAACCACCGGCATTTTGACTGCGAAGGCGATGAAGAAGCCCAGCATCAACAGATATTCCACACCACTGGACATTGGCGTATTCAACAGCTCTTCATAGTTGAAGGTCCAGACGCCGGTCGCATTGTAGTGAACAAAAACCAGCGCCAGGATGGCGATCAACATCACCAGACCACTCGCCTGTGTGTAAATGAAGAACTTGGTTGCCGCCGTGATACGCGTTTTACCGTCAGAGGCTTTATGCCCCCACAGTGCGATCAGGAAGTACATCGGCACCAGCATCATTTCCCAGAAGAAGAAGAACAGGAACATGTCGATGGCAAGGAACACGCCGATAACGCCGCCCAGGATCCACATCAGGTTGAGGTGGAAGAAGCCCTGATATTTTTCGATCTCTTTCCACGAACAGAGTACCGCCAGCACACCGAGCAGACCGGTCAGCACGACCATTAGCAGCGACAGCCCGTCAATGGCGAGATGGATAGAGATACCAAAACGCGGGATCCACGGCATGTCGAATTCAGACTGCCACTGCGGAATTCCGGCGGATTGCGTCAGTGAATAACCGCCCTGCAACCACAGTTGCAGCGACAGCGCCAGCGTCAATCCCATGGTGATCAGCGCGATCCAGCGCGGCACCTTGACGCCAAAGCGTTCGGTCTGCCAGCACAGGAAGCCGCCGATAAAGGGAATTAATATTAGCCAGGGTAGTAACATGGCGATCTTTATTCCTTGTAAAAGTCCCGTCAGGACCGGATTTTCAACGAATTCTCACGACAGAAAATTCTCTTCGGACTGGGGGTAGTGTCGGATGCACCGCGAAGGAGGCTTATCCGACCTACGTTCTTATATGCCCAGGGGCAATCCCACAATCCTTAACTCAACGCAGTACCATCAACAGTGCCAGCACCACGACCGCACCGATGCTCATGGATGCCACATACCAGCGCAGATAACCGTTCTCGCTTAACAGCAGGCCTTTACCTGCAAAGCGGGAAAGAACCGCCGGAATGTTCATCATTGAGTTCAGCGGATCGCGTTTCAGCAACCAGGCAATACCCAGGAACGGCTTGACGAACACTTTGTCGTACAGCCAGTCAAAGCCCCAGGCGTTGTACCACCAGGTGCCCAGCAGACGGCCCGGCGCACTGTTGGCGATGGAGGTCACCAGAGTACGTTTACCCAGCCACAGCCAGGCTGCCAGCAGAATGCCGACCACCGCGACCACGCCAGAGGTAATTTCCAGGGTCAACATGCTGCCGTGCGCCAGTTCCGTCGTTTGCGGAAGCACGCCCTGCAGCGGCGGTACAATCAGTGCGCCAACGAAGGTGGAAAGGATCAGCAGCACAATCAGCGGCAGGCTGTGAGTTACCCCTTTCACGGTGTGAGCGTGAATTTGTTCTTTTCCGTGGAAGACGATGAAAATCATACGGAAGGTGTAGAGCGAGGTCATAAACGCACCGACCAGACCTGCCACCATCAGATTGATATGACCATTCGCCATCGCACCCGCGAGGATCTCATCCTTACTGAAGAAGCCCGCAGTGACCAGCGGCAGTGCCGACAGTGCTGCGCCGCCCACCAGGAAGCAGAGATAAACCAGCGGAATAGATTTACGCAGACCGCCCATCTTGAAGATGTTCTGTTCGTGATGGCAGGCCAGAATGACGGAACCGGATGCCAGGAACAGCAGCGCTTTAAAGAACGCGTGGGTCATCAAGTGAAAAATCGCCGCATCCCATGCCTGCACGCCAAGCGCGAGGAACATGTAGCCAATCTGGCTCATGGTAGAGTAAGCGAGAACACGTTTGATGTCGGTCTGTACCAGCGCGGCAAAACCGGCCAGCAGCAGCGTAACCGCCCCGACAATACCCACCAGATGCAGAACTTCCGGCGTCATCAGGAACAGGCCGTGGGTACGGGCGATCAGGTAGACACCCGCGGTTACCATCGTTGCGGCGTGGATCAGCGCGGAGACAGGCGTCGGGCCCGCCATCGCGTCGGCAAGCCATGTCTGCAACGGCAACTGCGCAGATTTACCGACCGCACCGCCCAGCAGCATCAGCGTCGCCCACATCAGCATGTTATTGCCGTCAGCAAAGTGCGCTGGTGCCAGTTCCACCATTTCGCGGAAGTTCAGGGTGCCCAGTTCGTTGTAAAGAATGAACAGTGCGAAAGCGAGGAAAACGTCACCCACACGGGTCACGACGAACGCTTTCATTGCCGCTGCGCCATTCTTCGGATCGGTGTAATAGAAACCGATCAGCAGATAGGAGCACAGGCCCACGCCTTCCCAGCCGAGGTACATCAGCAGCAGGTTGTCGGCAAGCACCAGAACTACCATGCTGGCGATGAACAGGTTGGTGTAGGCGAAGAAGCGAGAGTAGCCCTCTTCACCACGCATATACCAGGAGGCGTACATGTGAATAAGGAAACCCACACCAGTGACCACCGAGAGCATGGTCAGCGACAGGCCGTCCAGCACCAGGTTAAAACCGATGTTAAAGTCGCCTACTGACATCCACGTCCACAGCGGCTGGCTGTAAGCCTGCTCGCCGTTAGCGAAGAAGTCGACGCCAATAAAGGCGGTTACCAGCGCCGCTAGGCCCACAGAGCCTACGCCGACGATCGCCGAGACGTTTTCAGACCAGCGCCCACGGGAGAACGCCAGCAGGACGAAGCCAATCAATGGCAAAATAATGGTTAAGGCAAGCATGTTCATCCGCGCATCTCACTTACTGAATCGATGTTCAGGTTCTGGCGACGACGGTGAAGTTGCAGCAGCAGCGCAAGGCCGATACTCGCTTCTGCCGCCGCGAGGCTGATGGCGAGAATGTACATCACCTGACCGTCGGTCTGGCCCCAGTAGCTTCCGGCGACCACAAAGGCCAGCGCGGAGGCGTTAATCATGATTTCCAGACCAATCAGCATAAACAGCAGATTGCGACGGATAACCAGACCGGTTAAGCCAAGAACGAATAAGATTGCCGCGAGGATCAGTCCATGTTGTAAGGGGATCATGCGTGCTCCTCCGTTTTTCTTTTCGCGCTGTCGTCTTTACGATTGCTCAGCACTTCACCCGCACGCTCTTCACGACCGACGTGGAAGGCCACAACCAGACCCGCGAGCAGCAGCATAGAAGCCAGTTCCACCGCCAGTACGTAAGGCCCGAACAGCGTAATACCCACTGCTTTAGCACTGATTGGCGTACCGTCGATACCTTGATCGTTAACACCGAGAATGGCGTAAACAATCACCACCAACATGATGGCTGACAAAATTGCCGGACCAATCCACACCTGCGGTTTCAGCCACTGGCGTTCTTGTTCGATTTCTGAACCGCCCAGGTTGAGCATCATCACCACGAACACGAACAGCACCATAATGGCACCCGCGTAGACGATAATTTCCAGCGCACCGGCGAAGTAAGCGCCCAGTGAGAAGAACACCCCGGAAATCGCCAGCAGCGAAATAATCAGGTACAGCAGTGCGTGTACCGGATTGGTATGGGTGATCACTCGCAAGGTCGCAAGTATGGCTATCAGGCCACAGATATAAAAAGCGAACTCCATTGCCCCTCTCCTTACGGTAACAGGCTCTTGACGTCGATAGGCTTGGCTTCGTTCTCTGCTTCGCCCTTATCTTTGCCGTCGATTGCCATACCTGCCATCCGGTAGAAGTTATATTCCGGGTATTTGCCCGGACCGGAGATCAGCAGATCCTCTTTTTCGTAAACCAGATCCTGGCGCTTGTATTCCCCCATTTCGAAATCCGGGGTTAACTGAATCGCCGTGGTCGGACAGGCTTCTTCGCACAGACCACAGAAAATGCAGCGTGAGAAGTTGATGCGGAAAAATTCCGGATACCAGCGACCGTCTTTGGTTTCTGCTTTTTGCAGCGAGATACAGCCGACCGGGCAGGCTACCGCACAGAGGTTACAGGCTACGCAACGCTCTTCGCCATCCGGGTCGCGGGTCAGAACGATACGACCACGATAACGGGGCGGCAGATAGACCGGCTCTTCCGGGTACATTCGCGTTTCGCGTTTGGCGAACGCGTGCAGGCCGATCATCCAGATACTACGAACCTGGGTGCCGAAACCTACTAACAATTCTTTTAAGGTCATGGTCTTATTGCCCCTTATTGCGCCTGCCAGAGAATGACAGCCGCCGTTACCAGCAAGTTGATCAGCGTCAGCGGCAGGCAGATTTTCCAGCCGAAGGACATTACCTGGTCATAACGCGGACGCGGTAACGACGCACGAATCAAAATGAACATCATCATAAAGAACGCGGTTTTCAGCGCGAACCAGATGAATGGCGGTAACAACGGGCCTTGCCAGCCACCGAAGAACAGCGTCACCATCAATGCAGAGATGGTCACAATCCCGATGTACTCACCCACGAAGAACAGACCGAACTTCATGCCGGAATATTCAATGTGGTAACCATCCGCCAGTTCCTGCTCGGCTTCCGGCTGGTCAAACGGGTGACGGTGACACACCGCCACGCCCGCGATGGCAAAGGTAATAAAACCAAAGAATTGCGGGATGACGTTCCACACATGCGCCTGGCTGTTGACGATGTCGGTCATGTTGAATGAACCGGCTTGCGCCACCACGCCCATCAGGGAAAGCCCGAGGAACACTTCGTAGCTCAGGGTCTGCGCAGAAGCACGCATCGCACCCAGCAGCGAGTATTTGTTGTTACTTGACCAGCCCGCAAACAGCACCGCGTAAACCGCCAGACCTGCCATCATCAGGAAGAACAAAATCCCGATGTTCAGGTCGGCAACCACCCAACCCGGACTGACTGGCACAATTGCAAAGGCCAGCAGCAGCGAGGTAAAGGCAATCATCGGTGCCAGGGTAAAGATGACGCGATCCGAGAATTTCGGGATCCAGTCTTCTTTAAAGAACATTTTGATCATGTCCGCAACCAGCTGGAGCGAACCACCCCAGCCAACACGGTTAGGTCCGTAACGGTTCTGGAACAGACCCAGCAGGCGACGTTCGCCAAAGCTCATGAATGCCCCGCAGGTGACAACCACCAGCAGGATCACCACCGCTTTGAGGATGGTCAGCAGGATCTCAATCAGTTCCGGTGATATCCAACTCATTGTTGTGCCTCCTTGAGATCCTCAAGATGCGCGCCAGCCAGCACCGGAGCAATGCCGGACATACCCATCGGCAAGCCCACCTGCCCTGCCGTCAGTCCTTCGGCGATTTCAACCGGCAGCGTGACCGTGTTGCCATCGTAACTAAAGGAGACGCGTGTACCTGCGTTCACACCTAACTTCGCGGCATCCGCTGGGTTGAGTTTGATGTACGGCTGCGGCATACGGCTCTGGAAGACCGGAGCACGCTGTGACAATTCATCGCTGCCAAACAGGTGGTAATACGGCGCAATACGCCATTTCCCGTCCTGCGGCTGGAAGCGTGCCGGTACGCTGGTGAAGTAATCCAGACCGTTTTCGCTGGTTTCAAACAGACGCACGCCCGGATCGCCAAAGCGCAGTTTGCCGCCCACTTCGTCCTGGAATTTGTTCCACGCCTGCGGGGAGTTCCAGCCCGGTGCCCAGGCAAACGGCACTTGCGAACGGTGTGCGGTCGGCTGGTTGTTACCTTCCATCGAGAAGGTGAACATGGTGTCAATATCCTGCGGCTGACGCGGCTCATGAACGCTGATGTTGGCACGCATGGCGGTACGACCGCTGTAACGGTGCGGCTCACGGGCCAGTTTCTGCCCACGAATACGGAATGTCGCATCCGGCGCAGCATCTTTGATACCTGCCAGTTCCGGAATTTTCGCCACAACAGCGTCAATTACATGGTCGAGCTGCGTCCAGTCCACTTCACGGCTCAGCAGGGTGCTGTGCAGCGAGTGTAACCAGCGCCAGCTTTCCAGCATGACAGTTTTGCTGTCGTAATAGGCCGGATCGTAAACCTGGAAGAAACGTTGGGCGCGGCCTTCGTTGTTGATCACCGTACCGTCGCTTTCAGCAAAGCTGGCAGCAGAAAGCACCAAATGGGCGTTTTCCATAATCGCTGTGCGTTGATGGTCAACCACCATCACCAGCGGCGCTTTAGCCAGCGCAGCATTCACGCGGGTAGCAGAAGCGTGACGATGCAGATCGTTTTCCAGCACCACCACCGCGTCGGCGCGTCCGGTTTCCAGTTCAGTTAACGCTTCTTCAAGCGAACCGCCACCCATAATGCCCAGCCCCATGCTGTTTACAGAGCGGGCAATCATGGTGATACCGACGTCAGCGCCGCGACCTTTCAGGGCTTTTGCGACGTTAGCCGCCGCCTGAATAACTTCGGTGCTACCGGCGTTCGTCCCGGAGATAATCAACGGTTTCTTCGCACCCGCCAGTGCCTGCACGATGACGTCGATTTTGCTTTGCAGTTCAGGTTCAATACCGTCAACTGCTGGTGCAGAGTTATCCAGCGCATGGGCGATGGCAAAACCTAAACGCGCCTGATCTTCAACCGGTGCGCGGTAAGTCCACGCCGCGATATCATCCAGACGGGTGTCATCAACGTTGGTAACAAACAGCGGATGCTTCGCACGTTGACCGATGTTGAGGATTGCCGCAATCTGCCAGTCAGCCACTTTCTGTGCTGCCGCCATTTCGCGCGCTTTACCTTTCACAGCCTGACGCACTGCCAGTGCGACGCGCGCGCCGGTCTGGGTAACGTCTTCGCCCAGCACCAGTACAGCATCGTAAGATTCGATTTCGCGCAGAGCAGGAGTATAAATGCCGCCTTCACGCAGTACTTTCAGCGCCAGTTGCAGACGTTCCTGCTCACCGTGAGCGATACCGGTGTAGAAGTTTTCTTCGCCCACCAGCTCACGCAGCGCAAAGTTGCTTTCCACGCTGGCGCGCGGAGAACCAATGCCGATCACTTTCTTCGACTGACGCAGAATATCTGCTGCGCCCTGCATTGCCTGTTCGGCGTTGAGGGTAATGAAATCATCGCCACGACGCTGTACTGGCTGACGCGGACGATCTTTCAGGTTGACGTAACCGTAACCGAAACGACCACGGTCGCAGAGGAAGTAGTGGTTTACCGTACCGTTGTAACGGTTTTCGATACGACGCAGTTCGCCGTAACGTTCACCGGGGCTGATGTTACAGCCGATGGAACATTGCTGGCAGATGCTCGGCGCAAACTGCATATCCCATTTACGGTTGTAACGCTCGGAGTGCGTTTTGTCGGTAAATACGCCGGTCGGGCAAATTTCGACCAGGTTACCGGAAAATTCGCTTTCCAGCGTGCCGTCTTCCGGGCGACCGAAGTAGACGTTGTCGTGCGCGCCATAAACGCCCAGATCTGTACCGTCAGCGTAATCTTTGTAGTAACGCACGCAGCGGTAGCAGGCGATGCAGCGGTTCATTTCGTGAGAGATGAACGGCCCCAAATCCTGATTACGGTGGGTACGTTTGGTGAAACGGTAGCGACGGAAGCTGTGTCCGGTCATCACGGTCATATCCTGAAGATGGCAGTTACCGCCTTCTTCACATACCGGACAGTCGTGCGGGTGGTTGGTCATTAACCACTCGACCACACTTTCACGGAACTGTTTCGCTTCTTCGTCGTCAATGGAAATAAAGGTGCCATCGGAAGCCGGTGTCATACAGGACATCACCAGGCGACCACGCGTGTCTTCCGCGTTTTGGTATTGCTTCACCGCACACTGGCGGCAAGCACCGACGCTTCCCAGCGCCGGATGCCAGCAAAAGTAAGGAATATCAAGGCCCAGAGACAGACAAGCTTCCAGCAGGTTGTCCGCTCCGTTGACCTCGTATTCTTTGCCGTCTACATGAATTGTAGCCATTAGCATGCTTCCAGTTTTCTCAGTCAGAGACTGAGCGTTAATCGAAATTCGGTTACCAGCGCTCTTTCAGCAGGTTCGGCTGAATCCCATTAATCAAATGGGTATTGCTGAACGGCTGTTTGATCCCCGCCTCAAATTCTTCGCGGAAATATTTGATGGCGCTCTGTAACGGCTCCACGGCACCAGGTGCGTGGGCACAGAAAGTTTTACCCGGGCCTAAGAATCGACACAGTTGCTCAAGTGTTTCGATATCGCCCGGCTGACCTTCGCCACGCTCCAGCGCACGCAGAATTTTCACGCTCCACGGCAGACCGTCGCGGCACGGCGTACACCAGCCGCAAGACTCACGGGCGAAAAACTCTTCCAGGTTACGCACCAGCGACACCATGTTGATCTCATGGTCAACCGCCATCGCCAGCGCCGTACCCAGACGGCTTCCCGCTTTACCGATACTTTCGAATTCCATCGGCAGATCAAGGTGCGCTTCGGTCAGGAAGTCAGTCCCCGCGCCGCCTGGCTGCCAGGCTTTAAATTTCAGACCATCACGCATACCACCGGCGTAATCTTCGAGGATCTCGCGTGCGGTGGTGCCGAACGGCAGTTCCCACAGTCCCGGATTTTTCACCCGACCGGAGAAGCCCATCAGCTTGGTGCCAGCATCTTTACTTTTCGAGATGTTCTGATACCACTCCACGCCGTTAGCGAGGATCGCCGGAACGTTACACAGGGTTTCGACGTTGTTGACACAGGTCGGTTTGCCCCATACGCCGGAGGTTGCCGGGAAGGGGGGTTTCGAGCGTGGGTTAGCACGACGCCCTTCCAGGGAGTTGATTAACGCTGTTTCTTCCCCGCAGATGTAGCGCCCTGCCCCGGTATGGACGAACAGTTCGAAGTCGAAACCTGTTCCCATAATATTTTTGCCAAGCAGACCTGCTTCGGTGGCTTCGGCAATGGCACGGCGTAGATTCACTGCCGCTTCAATATATTCGCCACGCAGGAAGATGTAGCCACGGTAAGCTTTCAGCGCAAACGCGGAGATGAGCATACCTTCCACCAGCAGGTGCGGCAGTTGCTCCATCAACAGGCGGTCTTTATAGGTGCCCGGCTCCATTTCATCGGCGTTACACAGCAGGTAACGGATGTTCATGGATTCGTCTTTCGGCATCAGGCTCCACTTCAGGCCAGTCGAAAAGCCCGCGCCGCCGCGCCCTTTCAGACCAGCGTCTTTTACCTGATTAACGATTTCGTCCGGAGACAGCCCGGTCAGCGCCTTACGCGCCCCTTCGTAACCGTTTTTGCTGCGGTATTCGTCCAGCCACACTGGCTGTTTGTCATCGCGCAGACGCCAGGTCAGCGGATGCGTTTCGGGAGTACGGATAATGTTTTTCATTTATACCGCTCCAGCAGTTCAGGGATCGCTTCCGGGGTCAGATGCGCGTGAGTGTCCTCATCGATCATCATGTTTGGCCCTTTATCACAGTTCCCCAGGCAGCAAGTTGGCAGCAGCGTAAAGCGGCCATCAAATGTCGTTTGCCCTGGTTTGATGTTCAGCTTTTTCTCGAGCGCCGCCTGAATACCCTGATACCCGTTGATATGACAGACCACGCTGTCGCAATAACGGATCACATGGCGACCAACCGGCTGGCGGAAGATCTGACTGTAGAACGTTGCCACACCTTCGACGTCGCTTGCCGGAATACCCAGCACATCGGCGATCGCGTGGATCGCACCATCCGGCACCCAGCCACGCTGCTTCTGAACGATTTTCAGCGCTTCAATGGACGCCGCACGCGGGTCTTCGTAGTGGTGCATCTCGTGCTCAATCGCTTCACGCTCTGCCGCACTCAGCTCAAAAGCCTCGGTTTGTGGTTGTTGATTCTCGTGCATAATTAGCGGTCCACATCTGACATAACAAAATCGATACTGCCCAGATAAACAATCAGGTCAGACACCAGGCTGCCGCGGATCGCCGCCGGAATTTGCTGCAAATGCGCATAACTCGGCGTGCGGATACGAGTGCGATAACTCATGGTGCTACCGTCGCTGGTCAGGTAGTAACTGTTGATCCCCTTGGTCGCCTCAATCATCTGGAAAGATTCATTGGCAGGCATCACCGGCCCCCACGATACTTGCAGGAAGTGGGTGATCAGGGTTTCGATATGTTGCAGCGTGCGCTCTTTCGGCGGTGGCGTGGTCAGCGGGTGATCCGCTTTGAACGGGCCTTCCGGCATGTTGTTGAGGCACTGCTCAAGAATGCGCAGACTCTGGCGCAGCTCTTCCACTTTCAGCATTACGCGGGTGTAGCAGTCAGAAACACCACCACCAACCGGGATTTCAAAGTCGAAGTTTTCATAGCCAGAATAAGGACGCGCCTTACGCACGTCGAAGTCGATCCCGGTAGCACGCAGGCCCGCGCCAGTGGTGCCCCACTCCAGCGCCTCTTTCGCGCCATAGGCGGCAACGCCCTGGGAACGACCTTTCAGAATGGTATTTTGCAGCGCCGCTTTCTCGTAAGACGCCAGACGTTTCGGCATCCAGTCGAGGAACTCACGCAGCAGGCGATCCCAGCCGCGCGGCAGGTCGTGCGCTACGCCGCCAATACGGAACCACGCCGGGTGCATACGGAAACCCGTGATCGCTTCCACCAGATCGTAAATTTTCTGACGATCGGTAAAGGCGAAGAACACGGGCGTCATTGCGCCGACGTCCTGAATAAAGGTCGAGATATACAGCAGGTGGCTGTTGATGCGGAACAGTTCGGAGAGCATTACGCGAATGACGTTAACGCGATCCGGCACGGTGATCCCGGCCAGTTTCTCTACCGCCAGCACGTAAGGCATTTCGTTAACGCAGCCGCCGAGGTATTCGATACGGTCGGTATACGGAATGTAGCTGTGCCAGGACTGGCGTTCGCCCATTTTCTCCGCACCACGGTGGTGGTAGCCGATGTCTGGTACGCAGTCGACAATCTCTTCGCCATCGAGCTGCAAAACGATACGGAAAGCACCGTGCGCCGACGGGTGGTTCGGACCGAGGTTGAGGAACATGAAGTCCTCGTTTTCGGTGCCGCGCTTCATCCCCCACTCTTCCGGTTTGAAGGTCAGGGCTTCCATCTCCAGATCCTGTTTGGCTTTGGTCAGCTCAAACGGCGAGAATTCGGTAGCGCGCGCCGGGTAATCTTTACGCAGCGGGTGACCTTTCCAGGTTTGCGGCATCATGATGCGGCGCAGGTTCGGGTGACCGTCGAATGTAATGCCAAACAGATCCCAGGTTTCACGCTCATACCAGTTAGCGTTCGGGAACAGTTTGGTGAAGGTCGGTACGTGCAGGTCGTTTTCTGCCAGCGCCACCTTCAGCATGATGTCGCGGTTACGATCGATAGAAATCAGATGGTAGAAAACGGAAAAATCCGCGGCAGGTAACCCTTCGCGGTGTGTGCGCAGACGTTCGTCCATGCCGTGTAAGTCAAACAGCATGACGTAAGGTTTCGGCAGTTTCTTTAAGAAATCGCCAACTTCCAGTAATTGTTCACGCTTGATCCACACAACGGGAACCCCGGTGCGAGTCGCCTGAACAGTAAAGGCATCCGGCCCAAAACGGTTGCGCAGTTCGCCAATTACCGGATCATCAAGATGATCGCGGGTCTGCCAGGCGGGTTCTTGCGCGGTTAAGTCGGTCATATTGTTCACCATTGCAAATGGTCCGTGGTGACTGTCGGCGCAGTAAGCTTCGCGAAATAGATTTAGGAATAAGCGAAGAAAAATCCCTTTGCCGACAGGCGCAAATTAAATCTCGTCAGGTGTACGCAGGTTGGTTACGGCAATGCGTTCACCGCGCTTGCGTTCGCGCTCTGATTGCATATTGGCGCGATAAACGCCCTGATCGCCAACCACCCAGGAGAGCGGACGACGTTCTTTGCCGATAGATTCCTGCAACAGCATCAGTGCCTGCATGTACGCTTCAGGACGCGGCGGGCAGCCCGGGATATACACATCAACCGGGATGAATTTATCGACGCCCTGCACAACGGAATAAATATCGTACATACCACCAGAGTTGGCACAGGCACCCATTGAGATAACCCATTTTGGTTCCAGCATCTGGTCATACAGACGCTGAATAACCGGTGCCATTTTGGTAAAGCAGGTTCCTGCAACCACCATCAGGTCAGCCTGACGCGGCGAAGCACGCAATACTTCTGCGCCAAAACGCGCCACGTCATGCACCGCGGTAAACGAAGTCACCATCTCAACGTAACAGCAGGAAAGACCGAAGTTATACGGCCAAATTGAGTTTTTACGACCCCAGTTAACCATGTCATTGAGCTTGCCCATAAACACGTTTTTGTTAACTTCTTGCTCCAGAGGGTCGGTTACGATCTCCTGCTTTTGCAGGGGGTAACGGTCGTTCTCACCGTTGGGATCTATGCGGGTGAGCGTATAATCCATCTTAATGCCTCGCGGTTAGCGTTGACGATTAGCGATACTGTTCGTTTCCGGGTTCATACGCTCGCGGCGTGAACGCGCGGGCGTCCAGTCCAGCGCGCCAATACGCACCAGATAAACCAGACCTGCCAGTAACACAAAAATAAAAATTGCAGCTTCCACAAAGCCTACCCAGCCGCTTTCGCGGATAGAGGTTGACCATGCGAACAGATACAGCGCTTCAACGTCGAAGATAACGAAGAACATGGCCACCAGATAAAACTTGGCGGACAGGCGTAAGCGGGCGGAGCCGACCGAGTCGATACCGGATTCAAACGGCACGTTTTTCGACCTCGCGCGTGCGCGACCGCCTAAAAACCAACCGCCTACCAGCATCAGGCAACACAGGCCAATGGCAACGATAAGAAAGATAGCGAATGCCCAGTGATGAGCGATGACTTCAGTGGATGTTGACATACTCATTGCTTACTCATCAAAAGTAGCGCCAGATTCACTGCTCTTCACGGCAGATGGACGCCACATCGATTCATGGGGAGGAATAAAAAAAACCTTACAATCACTGTAGAAATTCTTTTATACAGCTAATTGATGTGGTCTTTTACTCCTTTCTATAACCTTTTGTCAACTTTAACAAAAGTTTCTTCACATTAGTTTACATAATATCAACACCATTAGCATTTAATGCCCTTTCACCCCAGATCCTTGACGACTCCAGGATAATTAGATGTTGTTGAATCGTGTCCGTTGTGAAGCAATGGAAAAAATACGGGTCTATTTTGACAGGAATTTGTGTCGATTCCTCCCCCCAAAAGAGAGTATTTTCTTGATCTGTGACACGCTTTTGTCATTCCATAACAAAAACGCAGCAACAAATTTACGTATTTTTTAACATCATTGTAGCAGGTGATTTTTTTCAGGCGATTATTTGTGCGTACGGGGCGTGAATCTCTGGTGATTGAAAAATGAACAGTTTTGTACGTTCTGCACGATGTGAAGAAGGTTCTTTACTAAAAAAAAGCCGCTGGGGTTTAAAACACCCCCAGCGGCTCGTTTTTTACACTATTGTCTCAGGAATTATCTATCGTCCGTCGATTACTCGATATCCCTTTCAATCAACAATGAATCATCCCCTTCCGGAGCAGATATTGGGCTGTATTGCCACGGATTATGGTAGCTCTCCATCGCCTGATAGATCACCTGGGCCAGCTCATTATTACTGGACGGGTCATAGCACAGCAAATATTCGGTATCAGGTAGCGGCGGTAAGCCATCTACTCCACTCAGCACACGCAAGTCCGGACTCATCATCTCGACCGGCCTTGCCGTCACGCCAAGACCGGCTTTCACTGCCGCACGAACGGCCGGAAGCGTCGAGGCGACATAAGCCAGTCGCCAGGGAATATCTGCTTTATTAAGCGTCGCCAGCACCATATCGCGAAACGGACTTGGATCATCCAGCAATACAAGAGGGATCGGCTCACCTTTTTGCAATACGTATTCCGCTGCGCAGTACCAGTGTGTTGGCGAGGTACGCAGGTTCAATGCCTTAAACGCTGAAGGACGATGGGTGGTTACCATCAAATCCACTTCCTGGGATTCCAGCATTTCTGCCATATAGGCATTACGTTTAACGCGGACATCCAGCGCTAATTTCGGATAAACCGAACTCACGCGATTTAACAGGAAAGGTAAGATCGTATCGGCAGATTCATCTGAAGCACCGATAGTTAACACGCCCTGAAGATTACTGAACATTAATGATGAGCAGGCCTCATCATTAAAACGCAGGATTTTCCTGGCGTAACCAAGAAGTTGAATGCCATGTTCAGTTAACAGTTTGTTGCGACCGTGACGAGCGAACAGTTCTTTCCCAACGAGTTGTTCCAGACGCTGCATTTGCTGACTTACGGCGGACTGAGTACGACACACAGCGGCAGCTGCGGCAGCAAAAGTGTTCAGATCGGCAACAGCAACAAATGTTCTCAGCAGATCGAGGTCGAGGTTAATTATCGGACGATTTGCACTTATCATATATTATCACTTACTGGCGGCTCATACTGAGCTGGTTAATGCTGTGCACACACAAACAAGCAATTCCATTTGTAATGTGCCTCCCTGGCAGTTTCATCCGGAACCCGGACGAAAGTAAAAATGCATATGAGTTGCACTAAAAAAGCGACTCACATTGTTCCGTTATAATGCCTGAAGTAGATCACAGAATATATCTTCAGGGATCGCATATCTATTAAGTTACTCACTATTTTCTATTTATGACATGCGCGTGTTTGTATAAATGTAAATGTGAGTCCTTGTTCCACTCTCGTGCAGCATCGCTGGTCATACGCGAACACGTACAAACAGCAATGGTGAGGCGGCATCAAGAGCAGGGATCCGTCATTTATGCGAGCATTTTACCCCAAAAACCTTTTATTTATAAGGGTCATTGCGAATTATCTGATGCAAAGTTATGTTATGTTAGGCAAAGTAATCTTCTATTATTAATAAGCACATCAAAACCTTTTTGAATATTAAATAATAATTAATTAGCATCATCCTCATTCATTAATTCCGCTTAACAATAGTTTCACACCTTGCCCCCATTGCGACACCTCGGAAATCATCACGCTGTTAAACTCTCCGTAATGCGGAAATATCATCATCGCGTTTCATTAGTGAATTCTTAAATGAGGCATTTTCACACAATTATCTTACAGATAAAAAAACCAGACTTACAATCAAGAATCAGAACAATTCACTATATAACATTGCATGTAAAGCATATACACCTCATTATTTTGTCATTATTAAGTTATTAACAGCACAATCGAGCCTTCCCCTCTGGCAAAATCTTATTCTGCAGACCTTCAAAACACCGTCCTGGGGGAGTACATTGTTCTAAGCTGACTTCCACGGCAGGGAGTGGCGATAACAGCAAAAAAGGTCAAGATTCATGTCCCCCATTGAAAAATCCAGCAAATTAGAGAATGTCTGTTATGACATCCGTGGTCCGGTGCTGAAAGAAGCAAAACGCCTGGAAGAAGAAGGTAACAAGGTACTGAAACTGAACATCGGCAACCCAGCCCCGTTCGGTTTTGACGCGCCAGATGAAATCCTCGTTGACGTGATACGCAACCTGCCTACAGCTCAAGGGTATTGCGATTCCAAAGGTCTTTACTCCGCGCGTAAAGCCATCATGCAGCACTACCAGGCTCGTGGCATGCGTGATGTTACCGTGGAAGATATTTACATCGGCAATGGTGTATCGGAGCTTATCGTTCAGGCAATGCAGGCATTGCTGAACAGCGGGGACGAAATGTTGGTTCCTGCACCAGATTACCCACTATGGACCGCGGCGGTTTCGCTTTCCAGCGGTAAAGCGGTGCATTATCTTTGCGATGAATCCTCTGACTGGTTCCCGGACCTCGATGATATTCGCGCTAAAATTACGCCTCGTACGCGTGGGATCGTTATTATCAACCCAAATAACCCAACCGGCGCGGTATATTCCAAAGAGCTTTTAATGGAGATTGTGGAGATTGCACGTCAGCATAATCTCATTATCTTCGCCGATGAAATTTATGACAAAATTCTCTACGACGACGCTGAGCATCACTCAATTGCGCCGCTGGCACCTGACCTGCTGACCATTACCTTTAATGGACTGTCGAAAACGTACCGCGTTGCAGGCTTCCGTCAGGGGTGGATGGTGTTGAACGGGCCGAAAAAACACGCCAAAGGCTACATCGAAGGTCTGGAAATGCTGGCTTCAATGCGCCTGTGTGCTAACGTTCCTGCGCAACACGCCATTCAGACCGCGCTGGGTGGTTATCAGAGCATCAGTGAATTTATTACCCCTGGCGGTCGTCTTTATGAGCAGCGTAACCGCGCGTGGGAATTGATCAACGATATTCCGGGCGTTTCCTGCGTGAAACCTCGTGGTGCGCTGTACATGTTCCCGAAAATCGACGCCAAACGCTTTAACATTCACGACGATCAGAAAATGGTGCTGGATTTCCTGTTGCAGGAAAAAGTTCTGTTGGTGCAAGGGACGGCATTCAACTGGCCGTGGCCGGACCACTTCCGCATTGTCACGCTACCGCGTGTCGATGATATCGAGCTGTCTTTGAGTAAGTTCGCGCGTTTCCTTTCTGGTTATCATCAGCTGTAATCTTAATTTCACTGCCGGAGATTGCATCCGGCAGTGTTATCCCGCCACAATGACCTGATGATGTCATCATACGTAAGGTCACTATGAAACATAGCCATTTTTTTGCCCATCTCTCCCGCCTGAAACTCATTAACCGCTGGCCGCTCATGCGCAACGTGCGGACGGAAAATGTGTCCGAACACAGTTTGCAGGTAGCGATGGTCGCCCATGCGCTGGCAGCTATCAAAAATCGGAAATTTGGCGGTAATGTCAACGCCGAACGTATCGCTTTACTGGCGATGTACCACGATGCCTCAGAAGTGCTCACCGGCGATCTCCCTACTCCGGTGAAATACTTCAATTCGCAAATCGCTCAGGAGTACAAGGCGATTGAAAAAATCGCTCAGCAAAAACTGGTCGATATGGTTCCGGAAGAGCTGCGGGATATCTTTGCGCCGTTAATTGACGAGCATGCATATAGCGATGAAGAAAAATCGCTGGTGAAACAGGCAGATGCACTGTGTGCATATCTGAAATGTCTGGAAGAACTCGCGGCCGGAAATAATGAATTCTTGCTGGCAAAAACGCGACTGGAAGCGACGCTTGAAGCGCGTCGCAGCCAGGAGATGGACTACTTCATGGAAGTATTTGTTCCCAGCTTCCATCTTTCGCTCGATGAGATTAGCCAGGATTCACCGCTGTAAGCAGCCGGAGTCTGCGTCGCATCAGGCAATAAGCGCCGGATGCGACATCAGGCTCTTGTCAAAACGGAAACAGCATCGGGATCATCACCACACAAACCGCCATCACGATAATGGTGAACGGTACCCCCAACTTCACAAAGTCACTGAAGCTGTAATTTCCCGGACCTAAAACCAGTGTGTTAACAGGTGAAGAAACCGGTGTCATAAAGGCGGCGGATGCTGCCATCGCCACGACCATCGCGAATGGATAAGGCGACACCCCCATCGTTTTGGCAGCAGCCAGCGCAATCGGAGCCATCAACACCGCCGTCGCGGTATTAGAGATAAATAGCCCAATAACCGCCGACAAGACAAACAAACAACCCAGCATCATATGTGGCCCGTAACCACCGCCAATGTCCATCAGCCCTTTCACCGCCAGCGCGACACCTCCCGTTTTCTGTAATGCCACAGCAAACGGCATCATCCCAACGATCAAAATAATGCTCGGCCAGTGAATGGATTTATAGGCGCTTTCAGCATCTATACAGCGGAATTTCCCCATCAGCAGGCAGGCGATGATAGCGGCAACAGGATTAGGAATTTCATCTGTCAGCATTAACGCCACCATTAGCACCAGACAGAAAATGGCATGGGGTGCCTGGCTGTGCGCGGGCGATGCTTCACTCACCTCTTCCGGTAAGTTCAGCGCTACGAAGTCGCGGCCCTGTTTGGCCAGCATACCGATCAGTTTCCAGTTACCCACAACCAGGATGATATCGCCCAGCAGCAGAGGCTCATCCGCCAGCGAACCTTCCAGCGCCACGCCATTGCGCTTTAGCCCCACCACATTCAGTCCGTAGCGGGTACGAAAACCAATTTCGCGCACCGATTTACCAATAAGTTCTGACTCAGGAATTAATGAAATCTCTGCCATGCCCACATCAAGGGCCTGGTCAGAAAAATACTCGCCGCGCAGTACCATCGGCTCCAGCAATTGCTCACTACAAAATTGCCGGAGATCGACATCAGCCGCAGACATATCAATAAGCAAAACGTCACGCGCGCGAAATTCAGAAACCCCATTAACGTTCACGATAACGCGACGAAAACGCCGCCAGCGTTCAACACCGATGACGTTAGCGCCATAACGCTCACGTAATTTGAGATCGTCCAGCCGTTGACCAATCATTGGCGATCCGGGGCGGATAGCCAGACGTCGCGCACGCCCGGTCAGTCGATATTCACGGATAAGATCGCGAAAGGTTCGACGCGTCCAGCCTTCGCGCTGCGGGGTCTGGGTATCCCCTTTCAGCATGAAACGCATCACTAACATATACAAAATACCCAGCACCAGCACGACCAGGCCAATAGGTGTTACGCTAAAGAAACTGAAGCCGTGATAGCCTTCACGCAGCAATTCACTGTTGACTACCAGGTTCGGCGGCGTCGCCACCAGCGTCATCATGCCGCTAATCAGCCCGGCAAAACTTAACGGCATCATCAGACGTGACGGCGACGTTTGCATACGCATGGCAACGCTTAACACCACGGGAATAAAGATAGCGACAACGCCGGTTGAACTCATAAACGCGCCAAGCCCCGCGACGGTCAGCATCAACAAAACCAACATTTTGATTTCACTGTTGCCCGCAACTTTGACCAGCCATGTTCCCATTACGGTGGCAACACCGGTACGGACCAAACCATCGCCAATAATAAACAAGGCGGCAATCAGGACAACGTTAGGATCAGAAAAGCCGGAAAATACTTCTGGGACTGTCAGCGTTCCGCTTAATGCAAACGCGACAATAACAAACAAAGCGACCGCATCCATACGCACTCTGCCCGTCGCAAACAAGACGATGGCAACGGCCAGTAATGAAAGAACCCAAATCAATTCACCGTTCACAACTTATCCTTGTTAATTGAGGGGGATGACTTGATTCTGCCATAAAAAAGCCCCGACGAGACGGGGCTAAATCATGATCAGGTGTTTCACTGAATAATAACATCGCCATTTGGCTGTTTGGTCACAGTAATTTGCTCCAGACTGTGGAGGACCAAATCGACCTCATTCAGGCGCGGGGTATCTGCCGGAGCGTTAACCGCAATGACATGGCAACCCGCCGCCAGGCCAGAAAGCACGCCAGCGGGAGCATCTTCCACCACCACACACTCCTGCGGCGCAAGCCCCAGCAGCTGCGCGCCTAACAGATACGCATCAGGTTCTGGTTTTCCGCGCTTCACTCGCTCAGCGGTTACAAACACCTCTGGTGCGGGAAGCCCCGCTATTTTATGGCGCGCTCGCGCTACCGGCATGGAGCCAGAAGTCACAATGGCCCACGGAATACCTGCTTTATTCAAATGATTGAGTAAGGCGATTGCCCCCGGAAGCGCGGTAATACCTTCGGTTTCCGTGGCCTCGATTTGCTCCAGACGCGTAAACTCGGCGGCAATATCAGCCTCGGATTTGCCCGCCATAAAATGGCGCAGAGAGGTGATCGCCTGTTTACCGTGAATGAAAGCCAGCACCTCTTCCGGCGCTAACCCATGACGTCTGGCCCAGTTGCTCCACGCCCGTTCTACCGCAGGCAGGGAATCCACCAGCGTTCCATCAAGATCAAACAGAAAACCTTTGCACCGCACGCGGGCCTCCTCAGGCGTTGATAATTTGATTAATTTCGTTGGCGCTCAAATGGTACTGACGCGGGCAGGCATGCCACACATTAAGCATGCGCTGATATTTTTCCCACATTGGCGTCTGGGCGTTAAAACCGTGAGTTCCGGCGTCAAAATGGGTATAGCGCCCTTCCACATTAACCATAAAGCGGACATAACCGAGGTAACGTGCTTCAGTGGCGGCGTCAAAGCCGAGGAAGGTGACACGACGTTCATCGATGGATTGCTGGTCCTGCAAATTAGACCAGGAAACATGCAACGCATGATACATCTCCATAATGTCGATGATAGTGCGGCAGGTTTCTTCTTTCAGCTCGCCAAACTCGCGATCCAGTTCACGCATCTGTAATCCATAACCACGCTCAATGATTGTTTGCAGGCGACGGTAACGTTCAGCATTTGCCGGATCGAGCATAGTCATCATCTTGTACTGATTAGACAAAATAAGACGTTGCGCGTTGGTCATTTCCATTGTTGACTCCTGTATCACTCTATTACGGTGAAAAAAAAGAAGGCTGAGTATGCTTTCTTTTATATGCGTAATCAGGGGTCAATTACAAATCATCAAGGAAAGTTTTATCCAGTTGTTTGAAGGCGCGCTTAAGCGTGTCAGCTAATGCCTGGTAATCAGGCTTGCCTTCAACGGGTGCCAACACCTGTCCAGACTCCTGCAATTTACCGCGAACTTCATAAAACCAGTTGAGGATTGCAGGGGGTAATGGCGTGACAGAACGCTTGCCCAGCCACCACAATCCCTGCATGGGTAAACTTAAGGCGAACAGGGCAGTGGCAACTGCCGGCCCAAGCTGACCGCCCAGGGCAATCTGCCAGCAGAGAGTAAATACGGCGATCGGCGGCATAAAACGGATCGCATAACGCGTCATCTTGATAACGCGATTTTCGACAAAGACCGGGGCAAGGCGTTTTTCCAGCGGCCACGTCTTTGAGTAATGCTGTCCCCGGCGAAACAAGCTAAAAAAATTAACAGAACGATTATCCGGCGTTGACATGCTTCACCTCAACTTCACATATAAAGATTCAAAAATTTGTGCAAATTCACAACTCAGCGGGACAACGTTCAAAACATTTTGTCTTCCATACCCACTATCAGGTATCCTTTAGCAGCCTGAAGGCCTAAGTAGTACATATTCATTGAGTCGTCAAATTCATATACATTATGCCATTGGCTGAAAATTACGCAAAATGGCATAGACTCAAGATATTTCTTCCATCATGCAAAAAAAATTTGCAGTGCATGATGTTAATCATAAATGTCGGTGTCATCATGCGCTACGCTCTATGGCTCCCTGACGTTTTTTTAGCCACGTATCAATTATAGGTACTTCCATGTCGAGTAAGTTAGTACTGGTTCTGAACTGCGGTAGTTCTTCACTGAAATTTGCCATCATCGATGCAGTAAATGGTGAAGAGTACCTTTCTGGTTTAGCCGAATGTTTCCACCTGCCCGAAGCACGTATCAAATGGAAAATGGACGGCAATAAACAGGAAGCGGCTTTAGGTGCAGGCGCCGCTCACAGCGAAGCGCTCAACTTTATCGTTAATACTATTCTGGCACAAAAACCAGAACTGTCTGCGCAGCTGACTGCTATCGGTCACCGTATCGTACACGGCGGCGAAAAGTATACCAGCTCCGTAGTGATCGATGAGTCTGTTATTCAGGGTATCAAAGATGCAGCTTCTTTTGCACCGCTGCACAACCCGGCTCACCTGATCGGTATCGAAGAAGCTCTGAAATCTTTCCCACAGCTGAAAGACAAAAACGTTGCTGTATTTGACACCGCGTTCCACCAGACTATGCCGGAAGAGTCTTACCTCTACGCCCTGCCGTACAACCTGTACAAAGAGCACGGCATCCGTCGTTACGGCGCGCACGGCACCAGCCACTTCTATGTAACCCAGGAAGCGGCAAAAATGCTGAACAAACCGGTAGAAGAACTGAACATCATCACCTGCCACCTGGGCAACGGTGGTTCCGTTTCTGCTATCCGCAACGGTAAATGCGTTGACACCTCTATGGGCCTGACCCCGCTGGAAGGTCTGGTCATGGGTACCCGTTCTGGTGATATCGATCCGGCGATCATCTTCCACCTGCACGACACCCTGGGCATGAGCGTTGACGCAATCAACAAACTGCTGACCAAAGAGTCTGGCCTGCTGGGTCTGACCGAAGTGACCAGCGACTGCCGCTATGTTGAAGACAACTACGCGACGAAAGAAGACGCGAAGCGCGCAATGGACGTTTACTGCCACCGCCTGGCGAAATACATCGGTGCCTACACTGCGCTGATGGATGGTCGTCTGGACGCTGTTGTATTCACCGGTGGTATCGGTGAAAATGCCGCGATGGTTCGTGAACTGTCTCTGGGCAAACTGGGCGTGCTGGGCTTTGAAGTTGATCATGAACGCAACCTGGCTGCACGTTTCGGCAAATCTGGTTTCATCAACAAAGAAGGTACCCGTCCTGCGGTGGTTATCCCAACTAACGAAGAACTGGTTATCGCGCAAGACGCGAGCCGCCTGACTGCCTGATTTCACACCGCCAGCTCAGCTGGCGGTGCTGTTTTGTAACCCGCCAAATCGGCGGTAACGAAAGAGGATAAACCGTGTCCCGTATTATTATGCTGATCCCTACCGGAACCAGCGTCGGTCTGACCAGCGTCAGCCTTGGCGTGATCCGTGCAATGGAACGCAAAGGCGTTCGTCTGAGCGTTTTCAAACCTATCGCTCAGCCGCGTACCGGTGGCGATGCGCCCGATCAGACTACGACTATCGTACGTGCGAACTCTTCCACTACGACGGCCGCTGAACCGCTGAAAATGAGCTACGTTGAAGGTCTGCTTTCCAGCAATCAGAAAGATGTGCTGATGGAAGAGATCGTCGCAAACTACCACGCTAACACCAAAGACGCTGAAGTCGTTCTGGTTGAAGGTCTGGTCCCGACACGTAAGCACCAGTTTGCCCAGTCTCTGAACTACGAAATCGCTAAAACGCTGAATGCGGAAATCGTCTTCGTTATGTCTCAGGGCACTGACACCCCGGAACAGCTGAAAGAGCGTATCGAACTGACCCGCAACAGCTTCGGCGGTGCCAAAAACACCAACATCACCGGCGTTATCGTTAACAAACTGAACGCACCGGTTGATGAACAGGGTCGTACTCGCCCGGATCTGTCCGAGATTTTCGACGACTCTTCCAAAGCTAAAGTAAACAATGTTGATCCGGCGAAGCTGCAAGAATCCAGCCCGCTGCCGGTTCTCGGCGCTGTGCCGTGGAGCTTTGACCTGATCGCGACTCGTGCGATCGATATGGCTCGCCACCTGAATGCGACCATCATCAACGAAGGCGACATCAATACTCGCCGCGTTAAATCCGTCACTTTCTGCGCACGCAGCATTCCGCACATGCTGGAGCACTTCCGTGCCGGTTCTCTGCTGGTGACTTCCGCAGACCGTCCTGACGTGCTGGTTGCCGCTTGCCTGGCTGCCATGAACGGCGTAGAAATCGGTGCCCTGCTGCTGACTGGCGGCTACGAAATGGACGCGCGCATTTCTAAACTGTGCGAACGTGCTTTCGCTACCGGCCTGCCGGTATTTATGGTGAACACCAACACCTGGCAGACTTCTCTGAGCCTGCAGAGCTTCAACCTGGAAGTTCCAGTTGACGATCACGAGCGTATCGAGAAAGTTCAGGAATACGTTGCTAACTACATCAACGCTGACTGGATCGATTCTCTGACTGCCACTTCTGAGCGCAGCCGTCGTCTGTCTCCGCCAGCGTTCCGTTATCAGCTGACTGAACTTGCGCGCAAAGCGGGCAAACGTATCGTACTGCCGGAAGGTGACGAACCGCGTACCGTTAAAGCAGCCGCTATCTGTGCTGAACGTGGTATCGCAACTTGCGTACTGCTGGGTAATCCGGCAGAGATCAACCGTGTTGCAGCGTCTCAGGGTGTAGAACTGGGTGCAGGCATTGAAATCGTTGATCCAGAAGTGGTTCGCGAAAGCTATGTTGGTCGTCTGGTCGAGCTGCGTAAGAACAAAGGCATGACCGAAACCGTTGCCCGCGAACAGCTGGAAGACAACGTGGTGCTCGGTACGCTGATGCTGGAACAGGATGAAGTTGATGGTCTGGTTTCCGGTGCTGTTCACACTACCGCAAACACCATCCGTCCGCCGCTGCAGCTGATCAAAACTGCACCGGGCAGCTCCCTGGTATCTTCCGTGTTCTTCATGCTGCTGCCGGAACAGGTTTACGTTTACGGTGACTGTGCGATCAACCCGGATCCGACCGCAGAACAGCTGGCAGAAATCGCGATTCAGTCCGCTGATTCCGCTGCAGCCTTCGGTATCGAACCGCGCGTTGCTATGCTCTCCTACTCCACCGGTACTTCTGGTGCAGGTAGCGACGTAGAAAAAGTTCGCGAAGCAACTCGTCTGGCGCAGGAAAAACGTCCTGACCTGATGATCGACGGTCCGCTGCAGTACGACGCTGCGGTAATGGCTGACGTTGCGAAATCCAAAGCTCCGAACTCTCCGGTTGCAGGTCGCGCTACCGTGTTCATCTTCCCGGATCTGAACACCGGTAACACCACCTACAAAGCGGTACAGCGTTCTGCCGACCTGATCTCCATCGGGCCGATGCTGCAGGGTATGCGCAAGCCGGTTAACGACCTGTCCCGTGGCGCACTGGTTGACGATATCGTCTACACCATCGCGCTGACTGCGATTCAGTCTGCACAGCAGCAGTAATCTCGTCATCATCCGCAGCTTTGCGCTGCGGATATCTGAACCGGAAATAGTCACTATTTCCGGTTTTTTATTCTCTTAATTTGCATTAATCCTTTCTGATTATCTTGCTTAACTGCGCTGCATCAATGAATTGCGCCATTTCACTTTGCATACTTACCACTTTGTTTTGTGCAAGGGAATATTTGCGCTATGTCCGCAATCACTGAATCCAAACCAACAAGAAGATGGGCAATGCCCGATACGTTGGTGATTATCTTTTTTGTTGCTATTTTAACCAGCCTTGCCACCTGGGTAGTTCCGGTGGGGATGTTTGACAGTCAGGAAGTGCAGTATCAGGTTGATGGTCAAACAAAAACACGCAAAGTCGTAGATCCACACTCATTTCGCATTCTGACTAACGAAGCAGGCGAACCTGAGTATCACCGCGTACAGCTGTTCACGACGGGCGATGAACGCCCGGGCCTGATGAACTTCCCATTTGAAGGGTTAACCTCAGGATCGAAATACGGGACAGCCGTTGGCATCATCATGTTTATGCTGGTGATTGGCGGCGCGTTTGGCATTGTGATGCGTACAGGAACCATTGATAACGGCATCCTGGCGCTTATTCGCCATACCCGCGGGAATGAAATTCTCTTTATTCCTGCGCTGTTTATTCTGTTTTCACTTGGCGGCGCGGTATTTGGTATGGGGGAAGAGGCCGTCGCCTTTGCCATTATCATCGCACCGCTAATGGTCCGGCTGGGCTATGACAGTATTACCACCGTCCTGGTGACCTATATTGCCACGCAAATCGGTTTTGCCAGTTCGTGGATGAACCCGTTTTGTGTGGTCGTTGCTCAGGGGATTGCCGGCGTTCCGGTGCTTTCTGGCTCCGGGTTGCGCATCGTGGTGTGGGTTATCGCCACTCTGATTGGCCTGATCTTTACCATGGTGTACGCCTCACGAGTGAAAAAGAATCCTCTTCTGTCACGCGTGCATGAGTCCGACCGCTTCTTTCGTGAAAAGCAGGCAGATGTTGAACAACGTCCGTTTACCTTTGGTGACTGGCTGGTATTGATTGTCCTGACCGCCGTAATGGTCTGGGTGATTTGGGGCGTGATCGTTAATGCCTGGTTTATTCCAGAAATTGCCAGCCAGTTCTTCACCATGGGTCTGGTGATTGGCATCATCGGCGTTATTTTCCGCCTTAACGGCATGACGGTTAATACCATGGCTTCATCCTTTACCGAAGGGGCGCGAATGATGATCGCCCCTGCCCTGCTGGTGGGTTTCGCCAAAGGGATTTTGCTGCTGGTCGGTAATGGTGAAGCGGGTGATGCCAGCGTGTTAAATACCATCCTCAACAGCATTGCCAATGCCATTAGCGGTCTGGACAACGCGGTCGCGGCCTGGTTTATGTTGCTCTTCCAGGCGGTATTTAATTTCTTCGTGACGTCCGGTTCTGGTCAGGCGGCGTTAACCATGCCGTTACTGGCGCCGCTTGGCGATCTGGTCGGTGTTAACCGTCAGGTTACCGTGCTGGCGTTCCAGTTTGGTGATGGCTTCAGTCACATCATTTACCCGACCTCAGCTTCGTTAATGGCGACGCTCGGTGTTTGCCGGGTGGACTTCCGTAACTGGCTGAAGGTGGGCGCGACCCTGCTTGGACTGCTGTTTATTATGTCCAGCGTCGTAGTGATCGGCGCTCAGTTGATGGGCTACCACTAAAAATGTTAAGAGCCGCAATTGCGGCTCTTTTTTCATTCTGCCGTTTCAGTCTCTACGGCTTCATTTTTGGCATTGCGCTTCATCCACAACGCTAGCGCTTTCAGCGAGTCTGGAGTGAACTCATCGCAGCGTGCGGTGATTTCTTCCGGCGTCAGCCAGCAAACTTCACTGACTTCATCTTCCTGTAGGGCGAAGGGACCGTGAGAGACGCAGCTGAACAATGCGCCCCAGACACGGCAATTTTTATCTTCGAAATAGAACTGCCCGTGCTCAGCAAAGGGGACACCGGCAATGCCCAACTCTTCTTCCGCTTCGCGACGCGCGGATTCCAGCAGTTGCTCATCGGCCTGGACCACACCGCCTGCGGTCGCATCTAACATGCCGGGTAAAAAGTCTTTTGTCTCGGTACGACGCTGGACCAGAATTTTGCCCATGCCATCATGCACGACGATGTAAGTTGCACGATGACGCAGACACTGTGCCCGCATTTGTTCCCGGCTGGCTTGTGCAATGACTTCGTTCTCTTCATTGACAATATCCACCCATTCAGTACTTGCCAAACGACGCTGTTCCATTATCAGGAAACCTTCTTTATCTGGCGCTCTTACGGCGCATTTTGAGTTGTGGGTAAATTACGGATTAATCGCGACCTGCGCAATGATACTTTGATCATTGAGTGCGATTACACTGAGTACGTCATTATCGAGCATGCCATAACTCGCCGGATTACCGCCTTTCGGAATACTCACCGAGCCGGGGTTGAAGTGGAAAATCTCCCCCCGCTGTTCTGCCACTGGCAGATGGGTATGGCCGTACACCAGCACATCGTTCTGGTTTAAAGCAGGCAGATTTTCTGGGCCAAAAAGATGACCATGCGTCAAAAACAGACGTTGTTTTTCCAGTAATACCTGTTGCCACGGCGCGGTTATCGGGAAATGCAGCAGCATTTGATCCACTTCGCTGTCGCAGTTGCCGCGCACAGCGATAACCTTATGTGCCACTTCATTAAGCCGTTCAGCGACTTTGGCTGGCGCGTAACCCTCCGGTAAAGCATTACGCGGGCCGTGATTCAACACGTCGCCAAGGATCACCAGCCACTGGGCACCGCTTTGGGCAAACAACTCCAGAACACGTTCCGTCGCCGGTAACGACCCATGAATGTCCGATGCAAACATCAGTTTCATCACTCACTCCTCGTCGAAAAAACGTAAGCTATGATACTGGATTCTGTCGTTGCTATCAGCCAGATTGCTTCGCTGAAAGTGCAATAAAACGCTGGACAGACGCTCGCTGCCACTGGAATGTCGCATAATCCACCAGGCATTCTGGCACCTCATCGCCATGTAGTACCAGGCGGTTAATCATTAGCGCCAGATCAGTATCAGCAATGCACCATTCACCAAATAAATTCGGCTGACCCAGTACTAACAAATGTTCTGCCATCGCGAACAGTTTCTCTGCACTGGCTTTTCCCTCGGCCGTTAGTGGCGCTTTTTTCGCCCCCGCAAAGACAACATCCGTCGGACGCTCTTCGCGAATGGGCATCAGATCGCTGCGCAGCCAGGCCTGAATCTGTCGTGCACGCGCACGATTTTCTAAATTAAGCGGATAAATACGTTCCCAGGTCGGTGGCGCAAATCGATCTTCCAGATACTCCGCAATGGCAGAAGATTCACTCAACTCAAAATCATCGATTTGTAATAACGGCACACGGCGTGTCTGACCGTAACCTTGCCACGTCGGTTGCAAATGTTCACCGCTGTCGAGGTCGATGGTCTTGATATGAAACGACAGGCCTTTTTCCTGCAACGCCACCCAGGCGGATAACACATAAGGGGAGAAAAAATGGGCATCTGACCAAAGCGTGATAGCGGGTTTACTCATTATGTCCTCGGCAATAAAGGGGGCTGGCTATCAAACTATAGAGCCTTTTTGTCACTGTCACGTGACGAATACTCACGCAAGTCGCCGCGCTTTCTATACTTGTGGTGTTCAGATGATTAGACAACCGGAGCTGCAATGATCGATCTCTATTTCGCCCCGACACCCAATGGCCACAAAATTACGCTGTTTCTCGAAGAAGCAGGGCTGGATTATCGCTTGATAAAGGTAGACCTGGGGAAAGGCGGTCAGTTTCGCCCGGAATTTTTGCGCATTTCGCCTAACAACAAAATTCCGGCAATTGTTGATCATTCTCCAGCCGATGGCGGCGAACCGCTAAGCCTCTTTGAATCTGGTGCCATTTTGTTGTATCTGGCTGAGAAAACGGGGCTCTTTTTGAGTCATGAAACGCGTGAACGCGCCGCCACATTACAGTGGTTATTCTGGCAGGTAGGCGGACTGGGGCCGATGCTTGGGCAAAATCATCATTTTAATCACGCAGCCCCCCAAACCATTCCTTACGCTATTGAACGTTATCAGGTTGAAACTCAGCGTCTGTACCATGTACTGAACAAGCGGCTGGAAAACTCGCCCTGGCTGGGAGGCGAGAACTACAGCATTGCGGATATTGCCTGCTGGCCGTGGGTTAATGCCTGGACTCGCCAGCGAATAGACCTCGCTATGTATCCGGCAGTCAAGAACTGGCATGAGCGGATCCGTTCGCGCCCTGCCACCGGGCAGGCACTGCTAAAAGCACAACTCGGTGATGAGCGTTCGGATAGTTAACAGAAACAGATTCTCGTGTATTATTTCATCCTAAGTAAAACAACGGAGAACCTGCAATGGCACAACCTGCCGCTATTATTCGTATAAAGAACCTTCGTTTACGTACGTTTATCGGAATTAAGGAAGAAGAAATTAACAACCGTCAGGATATTGTTATCAATGTGACGATCCACTACCCCGCCGATAAAGCGCGCACCAGCGAAGATATCAACGATGCGCTGAATTATCGCACCGTAACGAAAAACATTATTCAGCATGTAGAGAATAACCGTTTCTCTTTGCTGGAAAAATTAACTCAGGATGTGCTCGATATCGCACGTGAACATCACTGGGTGACGTATGCTGAAGTGGAGATCGATAAACTGCACGCGCTGCGCTACGCCGATTCGGTATCCATGACCTTAAGCTGGCAGCGTTAACCGCCATATCGGGAGGCTGCATGAACATAGTGATCACCGGAGGGACGGGATTAATTGGTCGCCATTTGATTCCACGTTTGCTGGAGCTGGGCCATCAAATCACGGTAATGACGCGTAACCCGCAGAAAGCCAGTTCCGTTCTCGGCCCTCGGGTGACACTATGGCAAGGGCTTGCCGATCAAAGCAACCTCAACGGCGTTGATGCGGTAATCAACCTGGCCGGAGAACCGATTGCTGATAAACGCTGGACTCACGAGCAAAAAGAGCGTCTCTGCCAAAGCCGCTGGAATATCACGCAAAAACTGGTCGATTTGATTAATGCCAGCGACACGCCACCGTCGGTACTCATTTCCGGCTCGGCAACGGGCTATTATGGCGACTTAGGTGAAGTGGTGGTTACCGAAGAGGAACCGCCGCATAACGAATTTACCCATAAACTCTGCGCCCGCTGGGAAGAAATTGCCTGCCGGGCGCAAAGTGACAAAACGCGAGTGTGCCTGCTGCGTACCGGCGTAGTGCTGGCACCGGATGGCGGTATTCTCGGTAAAATGCTGCCGCCGTTTCGTCTTGGCCTGGGCGGGCCGATTGGTTCCGGTCGGCAGTATCTGGCCTGGATTCATATCGATGATATGGTCAACGGCATTCTCTGGCTGCTGGATAACGAGCTGCGCGGGCCATTTAATATGGTTTCGCCCTACCCGGTACGCAATGAACAATTTGCCCATGCGCTCGGTCATGCGCTGCATCGCCCGGCCATTTTGCGCGTCCCCGCGACCGCCATTCGACTGTTAATGGGCGAATCTTCAGTACTGGTATTAGGTGGACAACGCGCGCTGCCTAAACGGCTGGAAGAAGCGGGTTTTGCGTTTCGCTGGTACGATTTAGAAGAGGCGCTGGCGGATGTCGTTCGCTGATGTGGTTTACAGCAAACATCCGCCAGTTAACTCCCGGTGTTACAGGATTAGTGGCTTTGCGCGATAAGATCGTCTGGTGAAAGTCGGGTCACCATCATAACTAACTCTCTGTCTAAACCTCTATCCAGCATCTCCTGAGCAATACGCAGGGCTTCTTCGTGTTTGCCCTGCATTGCGCCTTCTTCACGTAATCTGTCAGCAATGGTCATCAGTTTCTCCTTTTCTTGTGGTGCGCGTTCTGTTATCTCACCAATAAATGCACGGAAACGCTGGGCATCTCCCGTTTGTAATACATAATTAAACAGGGCTTTTAGCTGTCTGTCATTAGTGTTCCCTGTAACTAGCAGCGAAACAATTTGGTCGACTAATCCCAACAGATCGCGCTGACGAATATGTTTCTGAATTAACTCCAACAGCGCCATTTTGCGATGTTGCATAATCTCGTCATCCGGCACCACGGTAATATCCACCAACGGAAAAGCCGATGAATATATTTTACGGGCAATCGCAGGCTCGGCAAATTCATCAAGCCAGCAGAGTGAATAAGGATAAGGACTTCTGCAACCATGATAAAACAGCATCGGGATCACCAATGGAAGCTCTTTATAGCCCGCATCAAGCTGGTTTTGCATTGCCGCAATGGAATAACGCATCATGCGAAAAGCCATTAATTCTTCCGGCTTACTTTGGTGCTCTATCACTACATAAATATAACCCACTCCCTCCTGCGTTTTCACAGACCACAAGAGGTCGGAATAATATTGCCGCAGGTCTTCATCAATAAAACTGTTTGGTTCCAGTTTAAGCGTCGTTAAATCACACAGTTTGCGCAGCGGCGCGGGAAGATGAATATCAATAAAATCCCGCGCGGTGTCTGGATGGCGTAAAAAAGATTTAAATACCGCATCATGCGGCGTGGAAGTTGTCGATATTGTCATGGCGTTCCGTCACCCCTCAAATTTAAGATGACGCGACAATAACCACGATTAACACCCAATGCAGCAGGCAGTTTTTATCTTTGGACAGCGAATTCAGAAGTATTTTTAGCGGACTGCAAATTTTACATTTCAGCGGAAGCTGACTCGCAAATTCCCCTTGAAAATACTCCGGCAGCGTTAGCCACCGGAGAGGCAATTATTTCAGCGAACCTTTAAGGAACTGTTGCAGACGAGGGCTTTGCGGGTTGCCAAATAACTGCTCCGGCGCGCCTTCTTCCTCTATTTTCCCCTGATGGAGGAAAATGACGTGAGTAGAAACATGACGAGCAAAGCCCATTTCGTGAGTCACTACCACCATGGTTTTCCCCTCTTCTGCCAGTTGCTGCATAATGCGCAACACTTCGCCTACTAGTTCAGGATCGAGCGCCGAGGTAGGTTCATCAAACAGTAAAACTTCCGGTTCCATTGCCAGCGCCCGCGCTATGGAAACACGCTGTTGCTGACCACCGGACAGGTGCACCGGGTATTTCCCCTGCGCACGTTCGTCTATCCCGACTTTTGCCAGATACTTCACCGCCCGCTCGCGCGCTTCCTGCTTGCTCAGGCCCAACACCTGAATCGGCGCTTCCATGACGTTTTCCAGCACCGTCATATGGCTCCAGAGATTGAAGTGCTGGAATACCATCGTCAGGCGTGTGCGCAGTAAGCGCAGTTGATTTTTATCGGCGACTTTGAGTTGACCGTCTTTGTCGCGCACCAGATTGATCGTCTGGCCATTGACCACGATCGACCCTTCACTCGGTTTTTCGAGGAAGTTAATGCAGCGCAGAAAGGTACTTTTCCCCGATCCCGACGATCCGATGATGCTTATTACATCTCCGGCATTCGCTTGCAGTGAGACCCCTTTCAGCACTTCGTGTTCGCCGTAGCGTTTGTGCAAATCGATAACGTTTAATTTATTCTCGGACATCGTATTCTCAGTGCGTTGAAGACGGTTTCACATGCTGCAACCAGCGTTTTTCCGCTCTGCGAAAGAGGCTGATCAGGACATAAGAGATGATTAAATAGAGCACCGCGGCAATGCCGAAGGCGGTAAAAGGTTGATACGTGGCGGCGTTAATATCGCGGGCTATTTTCAGCAGATCCGGCACAGTGGCCGTAAACGCCAGCGCAGTAGAATGCAGCATCAGGATCACTTCGTTGCTGTATGCCGGTAACGCAATACGCAGCGCAGAAGGCAAAATAATGCAGCGATACATTTTAAAAGTCGAGAAGCCATAGGCTCTGGCGGCTTCAATTTCCCCATGCGGAACCGAACGGATTGCCCCAGCAAAAATCTCGGTAGTGTAAGCGCAGGTGTTAAGCGTCAGCGCCAGCACGGTACAGTTCAGGCCACTGCGGAAAAAGGCGTTAAGAAACTCGGTCCCCTTAACAATCTCCAGCGTATACATACCGGAATAGAACACCAGCAACTGAACATACAGCGGCGTACCGCGAAAAATATAGGTAAATAACCAGATTGGAAACTGGATGTATTTATTACTGGAGACACGACCAATCGCCAGAAACAGCGCCAGAACTCCGCCTATCACTACCGACAAAATAAGCAGCCACAGAGTGATCGCCACGCCGGTAAAGCGATAACCGTCGGTCCACAGCAGCGGTTTCCAGTATTCATGTAAGATTTCGATCACAGGTCAGCCCTCTTCACACCCACGGAGTAGCGGCGCTCAAGGAACAGCAGCACACCATTGGAAACGGTGGTGAAAACCAGGTAAATCACGCCACAAACGATAGCGAAATAGAACGGTTCCCAGGTACTTTTGCCTGCCAGCTGCGTGGCTTTGACCACATCTTCCAGGCCGAGTAACGAAACCAGTGCGGTAGATTTGAGGATCACCTGCCAGTTGTTTCCAATGCCTGGCAGGGCGTAACGCATCATCGCCGGAAACATGATCCGCCGAAACACTTGCCCACGAGTAAAACCAAACGCCGTCGCCGCCTCTATATGTCCTTTCGGCACTGCCATAAAAGCACCACGGAACGTTTCGGTAAAATAAGCACCGTAGATAAAACCGAGAGTAATAATACCAGCGACCATCGGATCGATATCAATCTGCCCGACGCCCATCGCCTCCGTCACCGTGTTTAGTGCAATCTGCAAACCGTAGAAAATCAGCAGCATCAACACTAAGTCCGGCACGCCACGAATCAGCGTGGTGTACCCTTCGAAAATCAGCCCCGAAAGCCGATTTTGCGAGAGCTTACCGCCAGCGCCAATTAAACCGATGATTACAGCGAGCACTACAGAGCTGATAGCCAGCTCCAACGTGACGAGCGCCCCCTGTAAAATAACACCTGAAAACCCATACAACATGCTGCCTGTCCTGTCGTGTGTGGTGAATTACCGCCTCTTGTCTCCCTCCGGTTACCCGAAGGGAGCTGGCTTTCTTTCACCGATGGCGATTAACCGCCATAAACATCAAAATCGAAGTACTTTTTCGCTAATTTCTCGTAAGTACCGTCAGCGCGCATTTCTGCAAAGGCTTTGTTCAGTGCCTCGCGCAGTTCGTTATCTTCTTTACGCAGGCCCATGCCGGTCCCTACGCCAAACAGTTTTTCATCTTTAACAGACGGGCCACCGAATTTGTAATCTTTACCGACAGGTTGTTTGAGGAAACCTTCGCTGGCAGCGACCTCATCCTGGAACGCGGCATCAATACGTCCGGCAGTCAGGTCAGAATAAATGTTGTCCTGCCCCTGATACGAGACGATTTCAATGCCTTTTGGTGCCCAATGTTCATTACCGAACGTCTCCTGGGTGGTGCCCTGCAATACGCCTACCCGTTTGCCTTTCAGCGACTCGACTGTCGGCTGAATGTCAGAATTTTTCGCCACCACCAAACGAGAATCGGCAGCGTACAGTTTGTCGGTGAAGGCTATTTCTTGCTGACGTTTTTCCGTAATGGAAAGCGATGACATGATGGCGTCAATCTTCTTCGCTTTTAAGGACGGGATTAACGCATCCAGCGGATTTTCGACAAACGTACATTGCGTATTGATGCGTTTGCATAATTCCTTTGCCAGATCGATATCGAAGCCAACCAGTTCGCCTTGTGAATTTTTTGATTCAAATGGCGCATAGGTCGGGTCGGTACCGATGCGGATGTTTTGCGGAATCGCAGCAAATGCCGCAGTTGCGCTGGAGAAGGCCAGAACCAGAGAGAGCGATAGCACCAGTTTTTTCATAATGTCCTCAACTGACAGTCTTTTTATAGGGAATATTTACAGGTTTGTTACACTTATCGTGCCATAAAATTGACCATCAAGGCAAAATATCCCGCCCCGTTAGACGTATTATTTTTCATTAAAAATGCTTAAGTATGCATTTCAATGCACCACGATAGTGCAACAAACCTGGCGTGCACCATGATGATCATTCCATCAGGTACAGCTTCCCAGCGACGTATCAGTCACCGTAGACATTAAAGTCAAAATACTTTTTCGCCATCTTGTCGTAGGTGCCGTCCTGACGCAGCTCGCCAAGCGCCTTATTGAAGGCAGCCGTCAGTTCAGCATCATCTTTACGTAGCCCTACACCGGTGCCATCACCGAAGTATTTTTTGTCTTTCACTGATGAGCCAGCAAAGGCGAAGTCTTTACCAGCAGGTTGCTTGAGGAATCCTTCGCTGGCGGCGACTTCATCCTGTAATGCCGCATCCAGACGTCCTGCAGCCAGATCGGAATAGACCAAATCCTGGTTGGCATAGGCCACCACATCCACACCTTTGCTACGCCAGGTCTCGTTAGCGTAAGCTTCCTGGGTTGATCCCTGCAGCACACCAACATGTTTACCTTTCAGTGAATCCAGCGTTGGCTGAATCGGCGAACCTTTGGCGGCAATCAAACGAGAATCTGCGGCGTACAACTTGTCGGAGAAAGCAATCTCCTGCTGACGTTTATCGGTAATGGAGAGCGACGAAATAATGGCGTCGATTTTTTTCGCTTTCAGTGAGGGGATCAGCGCGTCAAAGTCACTGGCAACCCAGGTACATTTCACCTGCATCCGTTTGCACATCTCGTTACCGAGATCGATATCAAAGCCAACAAAATCACCTTTAGCATCTTTCGACGAGAACGGCGCATAGGTGGTATCGGTTCCGATACGTACCGTCTCCGGTAGCGCCGCATAGCTGGAAGCCGCTGCGGAGAGACCGACTAACAAAGACAGAGCGAGAATCGACTTCTTCATACATAACCCTCAAGTGAAAATGGCTTTTTTATGTTGTGTATTGTGTTGTGTGTTGTGTGTTGTGTGTTTGCAGGCTCTTTCATGCAGGTCTTATGCCATCTTGACGACAACAGTAACATTCAACGTTAAATGTGTTAATAAGACGTTGCATTATTGTCCTGAAGTTGAAGATAGCAGGTATAGCGGTTGAATCGCAGCGTTTCGATTGAATGGCAGAAACAAAATGTCGAGGATTTGATCGCGGTTGCAAAATTGCCCTGAAACAGGGCAACAGCGGAGTTATGCGCCCTGCCAGCGGGCAAAGAGATCTTCAGGAAGGGTTATTGCAAACTGGTCAAGAACACGATTAACCGTCTGATTTATCACATCATCAAGGGATTGCGGGCGATGATAAAACGCCGGAACGGGAGGCATAATCACCGCACCGATTTCTGCTGCCTGAGTCATTAAACGCAGATGACCTAAGTGCAATGGTGTTTCACGCACGCAGAGCACCAACGGGCGACGCTCTTTCAGCACCACATCTGCCGCACGGGTCAGTAAGCCATCAGTATAGCTATGGACAATGCCGGACAGGGTTTTGATTGAACAGGGTAAAATCACCATCCCCAGTGTCTGGAAAGAACCGGAAGAGATGCTGGCGGCAATATCGCGCGCATCATGCGTGACATCAGCTAATGCCTGCACTTCGCGCAGGGAAAAATCCGTTTCGAGGGATAAGGTCTGGCGCGCCGCCTGGCTCATCACCAGATGCGTTTCGATATCTGTGACATCGCGCAGAACCTGTAATAAACGCACGCCATAAATCGCGCCGCTGGCACCGCTGATGCCTACAATGAGTCGTTTCATAAATAGTTGCCCTGTCAGACTTGCAGGCAGACTTTGCAGGATTTCGGCGGGAGTTGCAAGTCAGGGTGCCAGACCGGCACCCTGAGCGAAGGCATCATCCTTCGTTATGCATTTCGAGATTTTCCACTTCGTTCTGACGTTGCACTGCTTTGGCGTCGTCATTACGTAAAGTATCGAGGAAATCGAGGTAGCCCTGATCAACATCTTTGGTGACGTAGACGCCGTTGAACACCGAGCATTCAAACTGCTGGATATCCGGATTTTCAGCGCGAACGGCGTCGATCAGATCGTTCAGATCCTGGAAAATCAACCCGTCAGCACCGATGATCTGGCGAATTTCATCTACTTCGCGACCGTGGGCGATAAGCTCCGTGGCGCTCGGCATATCAATACCGTAAACGTTCGGGAAGCGAATTTCCGGTGCCGCAGAAGCGAGGTACACTTTCTTCGCTCCGGCTTCGCGTGCCATCTCGATAATCTGCTCAGAAGTGGTGCCACGGACGATGGAGTCGTCGACCAGCAGGACGTTTTTATCGCGGAACTCGGCGCGGTTGGCATTCAGTTTACGGCGCACGGACTTACGACGCAGCTGCTGGCCCGGCATGATGAAGGTGCGGCCAACATAGCGGTTTTTAACGAAGCCCTGGCGGTACGGTTTGCCCAGAATACGCGCAATTTCCAGCGCGATATCACACGAGGTTTCCGGAATCGGGATCACTACGTCGATATCCAGATCTTCCCATTCGCGGGCAATTTTCTCGCCCAGTTTCGTGCCCATATTCACACGCGCGCTGTAAACGGAAATTTTGTCGATGAACGAGTCCGGGCGAGCAAAGTATACATACTCAAACAGGCACGGATTGCTGACCGGATTGTCAGCACATTGACGGGTAAACAACTGCCCTTCTTCAGTGATGTAAATCGCTTCGCCCGGCGCGACGTCACGCAGGAAATCAAAGCCCAGCGTATCGAGCGCTACGCTTTCGGAAGCGACCATATATTCTGTGCGGTTCTCGTCAATATCACGTTTTCCCAGTACCAGCGGACGAATACCGTTTGGATCGCGGAAAGCAACCATACCGTGGCCGATAATCATCGCCACACAGGCATACGCGCCGCGGATTAAGCGGTTTGTAGCAGCGATGGCGGCGAAAATGTTGTCGGCTTCCAGCGGGTAGTGGCGGAAGTTGTCCAGCTCGCTGGCGAAGATATTAAGCAGAATTTCCGAGTCGGAAGTGGTGTTGATGTGGCGGCGTTTTTCTTCAAACAGTTTTTTACGCAACTCGTGAGCGTTGGTCAGATTGCCGTTGTGGGCAAGCGTAATGCCATACGGGGAGTTAACGTAAAACGGCTGCGCTTCAGAGGCGCTGGAGCTGCCAGCCGTGGGGTAACGCACATGACCAATGCCCATATTGCCCTGCAAACGCTGCATATGGCGAGCTTCAAATACATCGCTCACCAGCCCGTTCGCTTTACGCAAACGGAAGCAGTTATTGGCATCTATGGTGATGATGCCGGCGGCATCCTGACCGCGATGCTGAAGCACCGTTAAGGCATCATAAATCGACTGGTTAACCGGCATAACACCGGCGATACCGACAATACCGCACATACGTCTTTTTCCTCGTTAAGCCACATCTCAGAGCACTTACGCTCTGGGCAAGAAACTTGACGAGCTTTGCAGATAATCAAAAAACCATCTGATGATAAAACTGAACTGCGGGATCAGCTGTGATTTGCTCCAGTCTTCGCTTTTCGACACCCCGGTAAAGGAGTCGAGAAAGAAGAGAATGGCAGCAACAATCAACACACCGCGCAACGCACCGAAACAGACGCCCAGCACCCGATCGGTGCCTGACAACCCCGTTTTCTCCACCAGCTGGCCTATCACGAAGTTCACGATAGCACCAACGATCAGGGTAGCGATAAACAGTACCGCGATGGCAATCCCATTTCGAACCAGTTCGTCTTCAAAGCCCGTAAACCAGACTGACAGGTAAGTGTAGTAATGACTGGCAACAAAGAAAGCACAACCCCATGTCACCAGCGATAACGCTTCACGAACAAAGCCGCGGATCAGGCTAACCAGAGAGGAAAAAGCAATCACCGCGATTATGGCGTAATCAATCCAGACCATATGTGTCCCACGATTTTACGCCCTGTCATCCTGTTCGGGGCGCATTCTAACAGAAAAAGAAAACGTTTGCGTAGGGATTTCCTTCCCGCGCATCAATAAAAATGGCGCTGAAAAAATATTCAACGCCATCGACTTTTTATGCCTTTGCGGCATCGGACAATGCGTGTCGGATGCGGCGTAAACGCCTTATCCGATCTACGGCTCTACCCCTGCGCAGGCCTGATAAGACGCGCCAGCGTCGCATCAGGCAACGGCTGTCGGATGCGGCGTGAACGCCTTATCCGACCTACGGCTCTACCCCTGCGTAGGCCTGATAAGACGCGCCAGCGTCGCATCAGGCAACGGCTGTCGGATGCGGCGTAAACGCCTTATCCGACCTACGGTTCTCCCCCTGCGTAGGCCTGATAAGACGCGCCAGCGTCGCATCAGGCAACGGCTGTCGGATGCGGCGTGAATGCCTTATCCGACCTACGGTTCTACCCCTGCGTAGGCCTGATAAGACGCGCCAGCGTCGCATCAGGCAACGGCTGTCGGATGCGGCGTGAACGCCTTATCCGACCTACGGTTCTACCCCTGCGTAGGCCTGATAAGACGCGCCAGCGTCGCATCAGGCAAGACCGTATTAATTCGGCGTATAGCCCATTACCACGCCACTTAAGCCAGAAAGTTGCTTCAACTCACCCAGCGAACCTTTCAGCTTATCTTTCGAGGCATCCGGCCCAACCAGAATACGGGTAATTTTACCCTGCACTGGCGTGGATGGCGACGTATAAACCCGATAACCGGCACCGCGCAGCTTACCGACAATTTCATTCACTTTATCGGCATTTTTCAGCGCACCCAGTTGCACAACATAGGCTTTACCCGTCGGTGCAGCTTTTTCTTCCACGACCGGCTTCGGTTCTGGCTTCGGCGCAGGTGGTGCTTCAACCTTTGGTTTAGGCGGCTCCACCGGTTTCGGCTTCGGTGGGGCGACCGGTGCAGGTTCCGGTTCAAACTCGGTGTTATTGGCTGCAATAGTGGCCGGATCGAGCGACGGTGCTGCGGCATCACCTGCCCGCACCTCTTCCGCTGCGCCTTCCGGCGGCTGCGTCGGCAACGCCTGGGTGGCGGCTGGCATCATATCAGGCTCATCGCGATCGCCCGCTTTTGGAACCAGCGGGATAGCCGCAAACTCATCCTGATAATGTTTTTTCTGCCCGTCCAGCAGCCCTGGAAGTACAATCACCCCCAGCGCCACCAGCACGATCGTGCCCACTAACCGATTCTGAAACTTACTTGCCACCGCTTCTCCTCGCGTCAATCACTTCCATGACATGTGCGACCGTGTGAAAAGAACCACACACCAGCACGGTGTCTTCCGCTTTAGCGTCCGCCATTGCGGCATCCCATGCCTGCGCAACGCTATCAAATGATTTGCCGTTACCCAAATGCTCAAGCAGTTGTTCTGCCGTGGCACCGCGCGGCCCTTCCAGTGGCGCACAATACCAGTCATCAACCACGCTTTTCAACCAGGCCAGAGTTCCGGCAATATCTTTATCATGTAGCATACCGATAACCGCCAGCACGCGCCCGTTTTTCGGTAGCGCTTTCATACGCCCGGTGAGATATTCCGCCGCATGTGGATTATGCGCGACATCAAAAATAACGCGTGGTGACTCGCTCACAATCTGGAAACGTCCCGGCAAAATTGCGCTGGCAATCCCGTCGCGAATGGCATTTTCACTGACCTCCAGCCCGCTGGCACGCAGTGCCGCCAGCGCCGTTGCGGCATTCGGTTGCGGGACAAGCGGCAACGGCAGGTTTTCCAGCGTGCCGTGAGCATCGCTAAACGCCCAGTCATGATCGGTGACGGAATAGTTCCACTCAACGCCCCGACGTTGTAACAGTGCACCTTTTTCCTGCGCCACATCAGCAATGGTAGAAGGCATTTCCGGCTCACCGACAATTGCCGGTTTTTCGCTGCGGAAGATGCCTGCTTTCTCGCGACCAATACTTTCGCGATCTGGCCCCAGCCAGTCGGTATGATCCAGCGCAATACTGGTTACTACCGCGACATCGGCGTCGACAATATTGGTTGCGTCCAGACGACCGCCCAGCCCTACTTCCAGAATCACCACGTCAAGTTGTGCCTGTTTGAACAGCCACAACGCCGACAGCGTACCGTACTCGAAATAGGTCAGGGAAATATCACCGCGTGCCGATTCAATCTCCGCAAAAGAGGCGGTGTGGGCCGATTCCGGCAATTCCTGACCCTGCACACGTACGCGCTCGGTATAACGCACCAGATGAGGCGAACTGTAGACGCCCACTTTGTACCCTGCCGCCATCAGAATCGACTCCAGCGTACGGCATGTGGTGCCTTTGCCATTCGTACCCGCAACGGTAAACACAAATGGCGCTGGTTTCAGAACGCCAAGACGCGCCGCGACCTGGCTCACGCGCTCAAGGCCGAGATCGATAGTTTTACTGTGCAGGTTTTCCAGATAAGAAAGCCACGAAGCCAGAGGCGACGCGGCTTGAGGAGTGCGTTTGATAATCATGGTATCCGCTGATTCGTTACGGTGAGAATAGCAAAAGGGCAGAGCCAGTGGCCCTGCCCTTATCAGTTATCAGGCCTCAGGTTCCTGATCCGGTACCGGGGGTACCACTACGCCTTCACGCGGCGCTTCAGGATTCGGCGCTGGCAGATTCATCAACTTCGCCAGAATGCTCGCCAGTTTCAGGCGCATTTCCGGACGACGGACGATCATGTCGATCGCGCCTTTCTCGATCAGGAATTCACTGCGCTGGAATCCTGGCGGCAGTTTTTCGCGAACGGTCTGTTCGATAACACGCGGACCGGCAAAGCCGATTAACGCTTTCGGTTCAGCGATGTTGAGATCGCCCAGCATGGCGAAACTTGCAGAAACACCGCCCATCGTCGGGTCGGTCAGCACGGAGATGTACGGCAAGCCGCGCTCCTGCATTTTTGCCAGTGCCGCAGAAGTTTTCGCCATCTGCATCAGCGACATCAGTGCTTCCTGCATACGTGCGCCACCAGAGGCGGAGAAGCAGATCAGCGGGCAGTTATCTTCCAGCGCCTGCTCAACGGCACGCACGAAACGTGCACCCACAACAGACCCCATTGAACCGCCCATAAAGGCGAACTCGAATGCCGCAGCGACAACCGGCATTCCATACAGAGTGCCTTTCATCACCACCAGCGCATCTTTTTCGCCGGTTTCTTTCTGCGCAGATGCCAGACGGTCTTTATACTTCTTGGAGTCACGAAACTTCAGCACATCTTTCGGCTCAAGCTCGCTACCCAGCTCCACAAGGCTTCCTTCATCTAACAGGCTATGCAGGCGATTACGCGCTGTCATACGCATGTGATGGTCACACTTCGGACAGACCTCAAGATTACGTTCCAGCTCAGCGCGGTATAAAACCTGACCGCAGCTATCACACTTAGTCCACACCCCTTCAGGAATGCTCGCCTTGCGGGTGGGAGTAATGTTGCTTTTAATTCGTTCAATCCAGCTCATTAGGGACCTTTCTGTCTGAACCTGGTTCGATGCCAGTTTTATCTTTGGGGACGCATAATGCCATTTTTGCCCCCAACAGACCATGAATGTTGCACATTAAAACATAACAGCCCGAAACTTTGGATAAAAAAGTGGTCGAACCGCGGAGTTACTTTTTATTTTGCGGCGCGTGCCGCAGCGCGTTTGTGACGGATTATTTCGATGACGCCCGGCAAAATAGAAACCACAATAATCCCGACGATCAGCAGCTTAAGGTTATCCTGAACCATCGGGATTGTACCGAAGAAATAGCCTGCGTAGGTAAAAAGCAGTACCCACAACAGTGCGCCGATCACGTTATAAGCGGCGAAATGACGGTACGACATGTGGCCCATTCCCGCAACAAACGGGGCGAACGTTCTGACGATCGGCACAAAACGGGCGAGAATAATCGTTTTGCCGCCATGTTTCTCATAAAACTGATGGGTTTTGTCGAGATAACTGCGACGGAAAATTTTCGAATTGGGATTACTGAATAACTTTTCACCGAACAACCGCCCGATAGTGTAATTGACCGCGTCACCCACAATCGCGGCGATCAGCATCAGCACCACCATCATATGGACGTTGAGATCGTTGGTTTCCAGTGATGCCAACGCTCCGGCAACAAACAGCAATGAATCACCCGGTAAAAACGGCGTTACCACCAGACCGGTTTCACAGAACAAAATTAAGAACAAAATGGCATAAACCCAGACGCCGTACTCCGCGACCAGCTCTGCCAGATGCACGTCAATGTGCAGGATAAAATCGATGAGGAAATAAATCAGGTCCATATTTGCCTATGCCTTGTACTCGTCATCTTTCAGGCTGTAACTACGTTGGCTACAGCCTGAAATGTTCCGAGCATTATTCTCGTTAGTCCGCCAGAAATAGCGGGCCCATTGGCGGTTTTGGAAGATCATACCGGTCAGGGTAATCCACCGCGACCAGATACAGCCCTTCCGCTTTTGCCGTTGCTGCCGCCAGCGTTCTGTCCTTTGCCGCCAGCAACTCTGCTATCCAGCTCTCCGGCTGGTTGTGGGCACCGACTTCCATCAGGCTGCCGACAATATTCCTGACCATATGATGTACAAAGGCATTCGCTTTGATATCAACCACCACATAAGGACCGTGACGCGTGACATTAATATGCATAACGTTGCGCCACGGGGTTCGGGACTGGCACTGCACCGCACGGAACGAGGTGAAATCATTCTCGCCCAGCAAGCACTGCGCAGCCCGATGCATCCGTTCAGCGTCCAGCGGTTCGTAAAAATGGGTTACCCCTTTACTCAGTACCGCCGGGCGCAGCCGATGATTGTAGATGATGTAGCGATAACGGCGAGCCGTGGCGCTAAATCGGGCATGAAAATCATCAGGTACAGCTTTAACCCAACGCACGGCGATGTCACCAGGTAAATTCGCATTTACGCCCAACGTCCACGCAGCGTCTTTGCGCTGCGCGGTAGTTTCGAAATGCACAACCTGCCCGGTACCGTGTACCCCTGCGTCAGTACGCCCGGCGCAGAAGACGGTGATGGGTTCGTTCGCCACCTGGGAGAGCGCCTTTTCCAGCTTCTCCTGCACACTGCGGACTTCATTCTGCCGTTGCCAGCCGTAATACTTACTGCCGTCGTACTCAATGCCCAGCGCAATTTTATAAACTGGCGGTTGTTGCTGGTCGGACATTAGTACAGATACTCCTGCACCAGTTTCTCGGCGATTTTTACTGCCATCAGCGCGCCGCCAAAGCGAACGTTATCGGCCACCGACCAGAACTGGACTTGCTCCGGCATACCGTAGTCATTACGCACGCAGCCAACAGAAAGATGCGGCGTACCCGAAGCATCACCTACCTGAGTTGGGAATTCGTTCTCTTCAGAGAGCACAATATCTTCCCCTTGAACAAACGCATCACGCGCTTCTTCTGCTGCCAGTGGACGCAGAGCTTCAAAGTTGACCATCTGGGCATGACCGTAGAATACCGGTGCCTGGACGACGCTTGCCGAAATCATCAGTCCTTCGTCCTGCAGGATTTTGCGTACTTCGTCAACGATACGACGTTCTTCACGCACGCTACCTTCGCTATCCGGCAGTAACGGCAGCATGTTGAACGCCAGCTGACGCCCGAAGAAATCTTCTTCGTCAATCGGAATGCCGTTGAGCAATTTCGCACTCTGCCCCGCTAACGCATCGACCGCTTTTTTGCCCTGGGCGGAGGCTGAAATCAGGCTGGTAACACTGATACGCGACAAACCGCCCTGATCGATTAACGGTTTCAGTGCCGCCAGCAGCTGGCTGGTCAGACTGTCTGGTACGGCGATGACATTCCGGTTGCGGTAATCGGTCAGTACAAACGGGTTTACTTCCGGCACCACCAGCGGTACGTCGGGTTCGAGAGCAAACAATCCGCTGCTGTCGATCACCAGGCAACCTGAGTTGGTCGCTTCTTCAACCCAGGCAGCGGTAGCTTCTTTGCCTGCGACAAAAAATGCCAGCTGCGCCTGCGTCCAGTCGAATTCAGCAGCATCCTGCACGGTGATTGTCTTACCACCAAAGCGCAGTTGTTCGCCTGCGCTTTCGTTACGTGCCAGTGCATAAATTTCCCCAACCGGGAACTGACGTTCAGCCAGCGTTTCAAGCAGGGCTTCGCCCACAGCGCCAGTTGCGCCCAGGACGGCAATGTTCCAGCCTTCAGACATGGTGGTTTACTCCAGAAATAGCAAAGCTCCCTGCCAATGTTACAGCAGAGAGCATGAAGAAGAGATTAACGTGCCGGATGATGAACGGCGTTAAAACCCAGTTTACACAGCAATGATGCCGCACTGGCGTCATCACAAATTACATACAGAGATGACCATTCACGGCGCTCAAGATAGTTTTTGCGCAGTTTATCGAACTCACCCGGTATCCCGGCGACTTTACGCAGCGGTGCGTCATCGCGGCGCACATCATACACCAAATGCACCAGCCTTTTCAGCGTCGGTTGATCGAGCGGGCCATGCAGCGTAATGCGACCAAACTCTGGCGCGGGTAGTAATGTATCCAGCGCAACGTGCTGTTCATGCCCAATAAACTTGCTATAGGCTTCAAACACTTGCGTAGTACCGCGTGCTTTACCTTCCAGGGTATAGCCTGCAATATGCGGCGTGCCGATATCCACTTTTGTCAGCAATTCCACATTAAGTTCCGGTTCGCCTTCCCAGACATCCAGCACTACGCTTAACTTCTGGCCTTCATTCAGGCAGGTCAGCAACGCAGTATTATCGACGACTGCGCCACGGCAGGCGTTAATCAGAATCGCTCCCGGCTTCAGGCTACGGATCAGTTTTTCATCCGCCAGATGCAGCGTTTTGTACGGCCCGTCTTTGAAGAGTGGCGTATGGAAAGTCAGAATATCCGCGCGCTGAACTAACTCATCCAGCGAGCGGAAATCACCCTCATCCCCACGGTCGGCGCGAGGCGGATCGCAAAGTAAGGTTTTAATCCCTAACGCATCCAGTCGTGCCTGTAAACGCCGACCAACGTTACCAACGCCCACGATCCCCACGGTACGCTCGTGCAGTGAAAATCCATCGCGTTCGGCAAGCATCAGCAGGGAGGAGAAAACATATTCCACCACCGCAATCGCATTACAGCCAGGTGCAGCGGAAAAACCAATTCCCGCCTGCTTTAACCATGCTTCATCGACATGGTCGGTCCCCGCAGTGGCAGTGCCAACAAATTTAATGGGTTTTCCTGCCAGCAAAGATTCATTCACTTTCGTGACCGAACGCACCATCAGCGCATCCGCGTCTGCCAGTTGAGCGACGGGGATTGGACGCCCGGGAACCGCGATCACCTCACCCAAACGGCTAAATAAGTCGCGGGCATAAGGCATATTTTCATCAACAAGGATTTTCACGTTTGTGTTACCTGTATGAGACGAGAGTTAACCGGACAAGTGTGCCATAATCTCGCGGCCAGGCATACTTGCGAAGATTTCAGGTATAAGGATACGTAATGATACAACCTATTTCCGGCCCTCCTCCTGGGCAACCACCAGGTCAGGGAGATAACCTGGCGTCTGGCGCGGGCAATCAGCCTTTATCCAGTCAGCAACGTACTTCGCTGGAAAGCTTAATGACGAAAGTGACCTCACTGACGCAACAGCAAAGAGCAGAACTGTGGGCGGGTATCAGGCACGATATTGGTCTGTCGGGAGATTCACCGCTGCTTTCGCGTCACTTCCCTGCCGCTGAGCATAATCTGGCGCAACGTCTGCTGGCCGCGCAAAAAAGCCATTCTGCCCGCCAGCTTTTAGCGCAATTAGGGGAGTATTTACGTCTGGGGAATAATCGTCAGGCGGTCACGGATTATATCCGTCAAAACTTTGGTCAGACGCCGCTGAATCAGCTCTCACCGGAGCAATTAAAAACCATTCTAACCCTGTTGCAGGAAGGGAAGATGGTTATTCCGCAACCGCAGCAGCGCGAGGCGACCGATCGTCCTTTATTACCGGCGGAGCACAATGCGCTCAAACAGCTGGTGACCAAACTTGCGGCGGCAACGGGGGAACCCAGCAAACAGATCTGGCAATCGATGCTGGAACTTTCCGGGGTGAAAGATGGCGAGTTAATTCCAGCGAAACTGTTTAACCATCTGGTGACCTGGCTGCAGGCGCGTCAGACGCTAAGCCAGCAAAATACGCCGACGCTGGAATCACTACAAATGACGCTAAAACAACCTTTAGATGCCAGTGAACTGGCGGCGTTATCGGCATATATCCAGCAAAAATATGGCCTTTCTGCGCAATCATCGCTTTCTTCTGCCCAGGCCGAGGATATTCTTAATCAGCTTTATCAACGGCGGGTTAAAGGGATTGATCCGCGTGATATGCAACCGCTGCTTAATCCTTTTCCACCGATGATGGACACGTTGCAAAATATGGCAACGCGTCCCGCGCTGTGGATACTGTTAGTCGCGATTATCCTGATGCTGGTCTGGCTGGTTCGTTAACCCCGACGAAATGACAGTATCGTGACAATAATTCCCAGCACCGCAGAGATCGCCCCGGCAAGAAATACCGAAGAGTAACCAAACGTGGTCGCCAGCATTCCCGCCAGCGGCCCGGAGACGCCGAGGGCGATATCCTGAAACGCGGCGTAACCGCCCAGTGCGGTGCCGCGAACTTGTGAGGGGACACGTTTAACCACCTCCACGCCCAGCGCAGGAAAGATAAGCGAACATCCGGCTCCGGTTAACGCCGCGCCCGCTAATGCGACCCACGCACCCGGGGCTTGCCAGAGCAGCAACAAGCCCACCGTTTCTACAAGCAGAGAGACGATCGCCACTTTCACGCCGCCAAAACGATCCGGCATCCAGCCAAACATGACGCGCATCACGACAAATGCGCCGCCAAACGCGGTAAGAGTAAAGCCCGCCATCGCCCATCCTTTGCTGGCAAAGTAGAGCGAAACGAAAGTCCCGATAACCGCAAAACCAACGCCTTGTAGTGCCAGCCCTAACCCTGGCTTCCAGATAAGCCCGACAACGCTCCACAGAGATGGACGTTCTCCCGCCAGGGCTGGTACTTTGCGCACTGTGCCGTTACAGGCCCACGCCAGTAAGGGTAATGCCATTGTGGTGAGCGCCAGTGCGGCAAAACCGTAATGGCTATGAATCAACAGGCCAAGCGGTGCACCAACAGCGAGGGCACCGTAAATCGCCATTCCGTTCCATGACATTACTTTGCCAGAGTGTTTTGGCCCTACGATGCCTAATCCCCAGGTCAGAGCGCCTGTCAGTAACTGGCTTTCACCAAACCCAAGAATCAAACGCCCGACGACCAACAGGGCAAATTTGAACGGTGCGGAGACGGGCAAAATCGCCGCCAGCAGCAACGCGCCCCCCGCCAGACCACAAGCTAACATCCCCTGAAGCGCCGAACGTTTTGCGCCATATTGATCGGCCAGTCGCCCGGCGTAACCACGCGTCAGCACCGTAGCCAGAAACTGAATCCCGACGGCAATGCCGACCATGGTATTGCCATAGCCCAATTCATGATGAACAAACAACGGGATAACCGGCAACGGCAACCCTACGGTCATGTAGGTGAGAAAAACCGCAAAAGCGATGCGGAAGAGCGAAAAATTGGCAGAAGATCGTGTTTCGGTTTGGCTTACAGCAGTCATGCATTACTCCAGAATGCAGCGCAAGGCGAGGAGTATCCCCGTCTCATCTCTCTGGTTTCAGGGTTACGGTGCGTTGGCAGGAATTAACGCGTACGTCTTTTCAGAAGGAAATCGACAAAGCGGGAAGTTTGCCTGGTACAGGCGGCGATTGTCAATGATGTGAAAAAGGGAACCATCAGGTTCCCTTTGGCGTTAGTGCCGGAGGCCGCATTGGCGCGTAACGTCGGATGCGACGCTGGCGCGTCTTATCCGACCTACTCCGGCCTACTGCGAATTAATCTTTCAGCTTGCGCATTACCAGCGTGGCGTTGGTGCCGCCGAAGCCGAAGCTGTTAGACATAACAGTGGTCAGTTCGCGATCGGTCGTTTCGGTCACGATGTTCAGACCCGCAGCCTGCTCGTCCAGCTCTTCAATGTTGATGCTCGGGGCGATAAAGCCGTGTTCCAGCATCAGCAGAGAGTAGATAGCTTCCTGTACGCCAGCAGCGCCCAGAGAGTGACCGGTCATGGCTTTGGTTGCAGAAATCGCCGGGCTCTTATCGCCGAACACTTCACGGATAGCTGCCAGCTCTTTCACGTCGCCAACCGGAGTCGAAGTACCGTGGGAGTTCAGGTAATCGATTGGGGTATCAACGCCATGCATCGCCATCTTCATGCAGCGTACTGCGCCTTCGCCAGACGGAGCAACCATGTCTGCGCCATCAGACGTTGCGCCGTAGCCAACGATTTCAGCATAGATATGAGCACCACGCGCCAGCGCGTGTTCCAGCTCTTCAACCACCACCATACCGCCGCCGCCAGCGATAACGAAACCGTCACGGTGAGCATCGTAAGTACGGGAGGCTTTTTCCGGGGTGTCGTTGTATTTAGTAGACAGCGCACCCATTGCGTCGAATTCGCAAGCCATTTCCCAGCACAGCTCTTCGCCGCCGCCAGCAAACACGATGTCCTGTTTGCCCAGTTGGATCTGCTCTACTGCGTTACCGATACAGTGTGCGGAAGTCGCACACGCGGAGCTGATGGAGTAGTTAACGCCATGAATTTTAAACGGGGTGGCGAGGCAGGCAGAAACGCCGGATGCCATCGCTTTGGTGACCACATATGGGCCAACCGCTTTCAGGCCGCGCGGACCGCGCATTGCGTCAGCGCCGAACACCTGGAAACGCGGGGAGCCGCCGCCGGAACCTGCAATCAGGCCAACGCGCGGATTATTCTGGTAAGCTTCCGGGGAGAGGCCCGCATCAGCGATTGCCTGCTCCATAGAAAGGAATGCATAAATGGATGCGTCGCTCATAAAGCGCACAACTTTGCGGTCAATGAGGCCAGTGGTATCCAGTTTTACGTTGCCCCAGACGTGGCTACGCATGCCGGAATCCTTCAGCTCCTGAGAGAAAGTGATCCCTGAACGTCCTTCACGCAGAGATGCCAGGACTTCCTGCTGGTTATTACCGATGCTGGAAACAATGCCCAGGCCAGTAATCACTGCACGTTTCATTCAATACCTCTGTAAGTCGCACATAGAGTAAGTTTCGAATGCACAATAGCGTACACTTGTACGCCGAACAAGTCCGATCAGCCAATTAATAGAGAAATTTGCGCAGCCTTACACACATCGCTAAGATCGAGCCACCGCCTGTAAGACGAGTAACTTACGTGAAACACTACTCCATACAACCTGCCAACCTCGAATTTAATGCTGAGGGTACACCTGTTTCCCGAGATTTTGATGATGTCTATTTTTCCAACGATAACGGGCTGGAAGAGACGCGTTATGTTTTTCTGGGAGGTAACCAATTAGAGGCACGCTTTCCTGAACATCCACATCCTCTGTTTGTGGTAGCAGAGAGCGGCTTCGGCACCGGATTAAACTTCCTGACGCTATGGCAGGCATTTGATCAGTTTCGCGAAGCGCATCCGCAAGCGCAATTACAACGCTTACATTTCATTAGTTTTGAGAAATTTCCCCTCACCCGTGCGGATTTAGCCTTAGCGCATCAACACTGGCCGGAACTGGCTCCGTGGGCAGAACAACTTCAGGCGCAGTGGCCAATGCCCTTGCCCGGTTGCCACCGTTTATTACTCGATGAAGGCCGCGTGACGCTGGATTTATGGTTTGGCGATATTAATGAACTGACCAGCCAACTGGACGATTCGCTAAATCAAAAAGTAGATGCCTGGTTTCTGGACGGCTTTGCGCCAGCGAAAAACCCGGATATGTGGACGCAAAATCTGTTTAACGCCATGGCAAGGTTGGCGCGTCCGGGCGGCACGCTGGCGACATTTACGTCTGCCGGTTTTGTCCGCCGCGGTTTGCAGGACGCCGGATTCACGATGCAAAAACGTAAGGGCTTTGGGCGCAAACGGGAAATGCTTTGTGGGGTGATGGAACAGACATTATCACTCCCCTGCTCCACGCCGTGGTTTAACCGTACGGGCAGCAGCAAACGGGAAGTTGCGATTATCGGCGGCGGTATTGCCAGCGCATTGTTGTCGCTGGCGTTATTACGGCGCGGCTGGCAAGTAACGCTTTATTGCGCGGATGAAGCCCCCGCGCTGGGTGCTTCCGGCAATCGCCAGGGGGCGTTGTATCCGTTATTAAGCAAACACGATGAGGCGCTAAACCGCTTTTTCTCTAATGCGTTTACTTTTGCTCGTCGGTTTTACGACCAATTACCCGTTAAATTTGATCATGACTGGTGCGGCGTCACGCAGTTAGGCTGGGATGAGAAAAGCCAGCATAAAATCGCACAGATGCTGTCAATGGATTTACCCGAAGAACTGGCTGTAGCCGTTGAGGCAAATGCGGTTGAACAAATTACGGGCGTTGCGACAAATTGCAGCGGCATTACTTATCCACAAGGTGGTTGGCTGTGCCCAGCAGAACTGACCCGTAATGTGCTGGAACTGGCGCAACAGCAGGGTTTGCAGATTTATTATCAATATCAGTTACAGGATTTATCCCGTAAGGATGACTGTTGGTTGTTGAATTTTGCAGGAGATCAGCAAGCAACACACAGCGTAGTGGTACTGGCGAACGGGCATCAAATCAGCCGTTTCAGCCAAACATCATCTCTGCCAGTATATTCGGTTGCCGGTCAGGTCAGCCATATTCCGACGACACCCGAACTGGCAAAACTGAAGCAGGTGCTGTGCTATGACGGTTATCTCACGCCACAAAATCCGGCGAATCAGCACCATTGTATTGGTGCCAGTTATCATCGCGGCAGCGAAGAGACGGCGTACAGTGAAGACGATCAGCAGCAGAATCGCCAGCGGTTGATTGATTGTTTCCCACACGCACAATGGGCGAAGACGGTTGATGTCAGTAAAAAAGAGGCACGTTGCGGTGTGCGTTGCGCCACTCGCGATCATCTGCCAATGGTAGGCAATGTCCCCGATTATGACGCAACGCTCGTGGAATATGCCTCGCTGGCAGAACAGAAAGAAGACGCAGTCAGCGCGCCGATTTATGCCGATCTCTTTATGCTTGCTGCTTTGGGTTCGCGTGGTTTGTGCTCTGCCCCACTGTGCGCCGAAATTCTGGCGGCGCAAATGAGCGACGAACCAATTCCGATGGATGCCAGTACGCTGGCGGCGTTAAACCCGAATCGGTTATGGGTGCGGAAATTGTTGAAGGGTAAAGCAGTTAAGGCTGGGTAACCAGCTTTGGCATTGTTTGTCGGATGCGGCGTGAACGCCTTATCCGACCTACGTGTGACGTGTAGGCCTGATAAGACGCGATAAGCGTCGCATCAGGCATGGTGCTCCAGACGCCGCAACTTACTGCTGTGACGCCTGCTGAAACAGGTTTTCCCACATATCGGTCACCAGCGCCTGGTCACGCGGCGACAATTCACCAGCACCAATGGCTTTTTCCAGACTCTGGCTAACGGTCGTATGCACCGCCTGAGCGGAGTGGTCATCACCACTTTCCAGTTCTGCGATGGCTAATGTCAGGTGGCCACGCAAATACCCACTGGCAAACAACTCATCATCACTGGCATGGTCAACCATACCGTCGATTAATGCCAGAATGCGTGATTCAAACTCCGCGATCATCTTCTTTCCTCATTGTAAAACGTGGCGCTGGCTTCAGTTGAGCGCTTCCGGCCACGGGAACTGTTCCGCCGTAAGTTCCGGCGTGTGATAATAATTTTGTAGTGCTTTAATGAAACGTGCCGGGCGTTCCGGAATGCCATTTGTTAGATAATCCATCACCTGCGCATGTACTCGCCGTTGAAACACCACGCGGTCCGGTTCGAAGTCGCCTTCCAGATTGTCGCAACTGACGTTAAACGGATATCCAGCCGCCACGCAGAACAACCAGTCGAGCGCCTGCGGCTTCACTTCAACATCTTCAAACTGGCTTTGCGTTTGGGCATCGCGTCCGTCCGGGCAATACCAGTAGCCGAAATCAACCAGCTCACGGCGCGCTTTTCCGGCAATACACCAGTGCGAAATCTCATGAATTGCGCTGGCATAAAAGCCATGAGCAAAGACGATTCGGTTATACGGTACTTCCGCATCAGCAGGAAGATAGATCGGTTCGTCGTCGCCTTTAATCAGACGGGTATTAAAATCATCGGCAAAGCAGCTATTAAAAATTTCAATCAACTGCTCATAGTGGTGTGTACTGTTCATTAGTTCATCCCCAACCAGTGGAGGATCTCCTGTCCGTGGCTATCATAAAGTAATTTGGCACTCATCACCGCCGAGACGATAACGATCATCGGGCGGATCAGTTTTTGTCCTTTGCTCAACACCAGTCTTGAACCCATGCGCGCGCCGAGGAACTGCCCCACCAGCATCACAAAGCCCGTCGCCCAAATCACTTTGCCGCCGAGAATAAACAGCAGTAAGCCGCCGATGTTTGACGTTGCGTTGAGCAATTTGGCGTGAGCCGTGGCTTTGGCGAGGTTAAATCCGCACAGCGTAACAAAGGCCAGCGCGTAAAACGATCCGGCTGCCGGACCAAAGAATCCGTCGTAAAAACCGACGCAGCCACCGGCAATTAACGCGAAGGGTAAACCGTACATCCGGCGCTGGCGGTCTTCTTCACCCAGCTTTGGCATCAGCAAGAAATAGAGGCCGATACAAATCACCAGAATAGGCAAAATCTGCCTCAAGACATCAGCCTGAACGTATTGCACCAGCAGCGCGCCGCTCATTGAGCCGACAAAGGTCATGGCGATATTGAGTTTCTGATCGCTTAAACTAACCACTTTGCGGCGAATAAAGTAGATAGTGGCGGAAATAGAGCCGCCGCAGGCTTGCAGTTTATTGGTTGCCAGCGCATTAGCGGGAGACATCCCCGCCGCCATCAATGCCGGAATGGTGAGTAACCCACCGCCACCGGCAATCGAGTCGATAAATCCCGCCAGCATGGCGACAAAAAAGAGAACTCCCAGCAACAGCGGGGAAACCATAAACAGGCTATTAAACGTTTCCATTAGATCACGTGCTCATCCAGTAGCGCCTGGCAGGAAGGCGGCAACGGAGGCGGTGTCTTCTTCTCAGGCTTTGTTGTTCCCGGTTTTGGAGGTTCAAACCAGCTTTGCAGTTCTGCCCCGCAACCATCGCCTGATGGCGGTAAAGGTTGATCTTCACACTCCAGACTATCGGCAGGGCAACGTAATCGTACATGCATATGCGCGCGATGCTGGAACCAGGGTCGCACTTTGCGCAACCAGTCGCGATCGGTGCCCGCATCAAGGCAAAGTTGTTGTTTAATCGCCGGATTAACAAAAATGCGCGTGACGTCTTTGTCCTGGGCGGCGAGTTTGATCAAGCTGAAAATTTCCGGCTTCCACAGCGTGGGGACAACGCGTTTACCGTCGCGGGATACTAAGTCCAGTGCTTGCGGGCGCAAGAGCTGCGCGGAGGTCCAGCGAGTTTTCGGCAGTTGCAGAAAGATATCGACATCCAGTCCGGTCTGGTGGCTGGCATGACCGCCGTTGAAACGCCCACCAGCGGGCATCCCCATATCGCCAATCAGCACCGTACCCATGCCCAGATTGCTCACCTGGCTACTCAGACGCTGGATAAACATCACCAGGTCCGGGTGACCGAAATAGCGACGCTGATCGGTACGCATGACCTGATAATGTTCGGACTGTATCGGCAGCGTGTCAGCGCCGACGATACAGCCATTAGAAAAACTGCCTATCGATTGTGCGCTACCCAGCACAGGTTGGGTTATTTTTTGCCACGGCGTCGCTGCCAGGCTGGCGCTACTGGCAAGCAGGGCCAGCAGCGCAATCGCGGTTTTGTTCATTTTTTACCAGCGTGGAATATCAGTCTTCACATCGGCATTTTGCGCCCGCTGCCGTAGCAGGTGATCCATTAAAACGATCGCCAGCATCGCTTCAGCGATCGGCACCGCGCGGATCCCGACACAGGGATCGTGACGGCCTTTGGTGATCATCTCAACTTCTTCGCCAAAGCGGTTAATGGTGCGCCCCGGCACGGTAATGCTGGAAGTCGGTTTCAGCGCCATATGGGCAATGATTTGCTGGCCGCTGCTGATACCGCCAAGAATACCGCCCGCATGGTTGCTCTGGAAACCGTCTTTGGTGATTTCGTCGCGGTTCTGGCTGCCACGCAGCGCTACGACGTCAAAACCATCACCAATTTCCACACCTTTCACCGCGTTAATGCTCATTAGCGCATGGGCGATGTCGGCATCCAGGCGATCAAAAACTGGCTCACCAAGCCCGGCAGGAACGCCACTGACAACAACGGTGACTTTCGCACCAATAGAGTCGCCCTCTTTTTTCAGCGCGCGCATCAGTTCATCTAACGCGTCGATTTTGTCCGGGTCCGGGCAGAAGAACGGATTTTGCTCGACCTGCGACCAGTCTTTGATTTCCAGCGGAATGTCGCCCATCTGGGTCAGGCAGCCGCGAATTTCGATGCCAAATTTCTTGGCGAGATATTTTTTGGCAATCGCTCCTGCCGCAACACGCATGGCAGTTTCACGAGCGGAAGAGCGCCCGCCGCCGCGATAATCACGCAGACCGTATTTTTGTTCGTAGGTGTAATCAGCATGGCCTGGGCGGAAAACATCTTTAATTGCGCTGTAATCCTGAGAACGCTGATCAGTGTTTTCGATCAACAAACCGATGCTGGTGCCGGTAGTAACACCTTCAAAAACACCGGAGAGAATTTTGACCTGATCCGGTTCGCGGCGCTGGGTGGTATAGCGCGATGTCCCAGGGCGACGACGGTCGAGGTCATGTTGCAGGTCCGCTTCTGTTAGCGGAATGCCTGGCGGAACACCATCGACGATGCAGCCGAGCGCCAGCCCGTGCGATTCGCCGAAGGTGGTTACGCGAAAGAGTTGTCCAATTGTGTTTCCAGCCATCACGGCTCCGTTATTGTTGTGTTTGCGTGTTTACTTAATCTTTATAAATCGCGAAATGTTCACGGGCCGCCAGCAGCTGCTCTTTGGTGAGCATAAACACACCATCGCCGCCGTTATCAAACTCCAGCCAGGTGAACGGAACATCCGGATATTGTTCCATAAGATGTACCATGCTGTTGCCGACTTCACAAATCAGCACACCATCATCAGCAAGGTAATCTGCCGCGTTACCGAGAATGCGACGCGTCAGTTTCAGGCCGTCGGTGCCAGATGCCAGGCCCAGTTCCGGCTCGTGGCGGTATTCATTTGGCAGGTCGGACATATCTTCCGCATCGACATACGGCGGGTTAGTGACGATCAGGTCGTACTGCACTTTCGGCAAATCACGGAACAGATCGGAACGAATCGGGATGACATTGTGGATCAGACCGTGTTCTTCGATGTTCTGTTCGGCAACCGCCAGCGCGTCGGGAGAGATATCTACCGCATCGACTTCTGCTTCCGGGAAGGCATAAGCACAGGCAATGGCAATGCAGCCGCTACCGGTACACATATCTAAAATATGCTGCGGTTGCTTGCTGATTAGCCCGGCAAATTTATTGTTGATCAGTTCACCAATCGGCGAGCGCGGCACCAGCACGCGTTCATCGACGTAAAATTCATGACCGCAGAACCAGGCTTTATTGGTCAGGTAAGCCACCGGAATGCGTTCGTTGACGCGGCGGATCACGCGCTCAACAATACGGTGTTTTTCGCTGGAGGTCAGACGCGCGGTGCGCATATCTTCCGGAATATCCAGCGGCAGGTAGAGCGACGGCAACACCAATTGTACCGCTTCATCCCACGGGTTATCGGTGCCGTGACCGTACCAGATATTTGCCGCGCTGAAGCGGCTAACCGACCAGCGCAACATGTCCTGAATGGTTTGCAGCTCATTAACTGCTTCATCAACGAAAATTTTATCCACGTATTCCTCCAGGGCATGATCGCAATAATTTCGGCGGCTAGTTTGCCATGAAGATGACGATAAATCAGCATTCACGCGCGGTGAGTGAGGAAAAATACGTTTAAAACGATCGATTGCGCTACGAGTCGGGTAAACTGTAGGAAAATTAGAAATAGAGACGCATAAATGAAAAAGAAAACAACACTTAGCGAGGAGGACCAGGCTCTGTTTCGCCAGTTGATGGCGGGGACTCGCAAGATTAAGCAGGACACCATTGTCCATCGGCCGCAGCGTAAAAAAGTCAGCGAAGTGCCCGTCAAACGGTTGATTCAGGAGCAGGTTGACGCCAGTCACTATTTCTCTGACGAATTTCAACCGTTATTAAATGCTGATGGCCCGGTGAAGTATGTACGCCCTGGTGTAGACCATTTTGAGGCGAAAAAGCTGCGCCGCGGCGATTATTCACCTGAGCTTTTCCTCGATTTACATGGTTTGACGCAAATGCAGGCCAAGCAGGAGCTGGGCGCGTTGATTGCCGCCTGCCGCCGTGAACATGTGTTTTGCGCTTGCGTAATGCACGGGCACGGGAAGCATATTTTAAAACAGCAAACGCCGCTGTGGCTGGCGCAACATCCGCATGTAATGGCATTTCACCAGGCGCCGAAAGAGTACGGCGGAGATGCAGCGTTGTTAGTGTTGATTGAAGTGGAAGAGTGGCTACCGCCGGAGTTGCCGTGAATTGTTGAGCGCATTGCGCCAGGAGCGGGGAATGGCAGGGTCGAAGACCCTGCCTGGTGGTTCTAAGGGCTACAACTCATTCAGTATGTACTGGAACCGGCAAGTAGAATCGATTGGCTGCATACTGCTGGTATCAACACGCACGACCATATCGTGTAACTGCTTGTCCGTTATAGGGTGTCGACTTGGCGTGACCGTGACTTCCGCCTTATCACATCCCGACGCAGTAAAAGTTATCATCTGTGCAACCCAGCGGCAGTAACCACCGGCTTCATCCATCTGCGAACTGTCGCACAATTTGCCATCTTTCATTAAATACGTTGAAAGCGTTTTCTCAACCACACTGCCCGTTGACTGCAGGGTGAGTAGTTTTGACTTACTGACAAAATTCTCACTCCATGAAACATCAAAAGGTTGAACAGAAACAGTCGGGCAAAGCGTGCCGTAACCATTCGGCCCCTGATACTTCACCCCCCCCCCTCTGCGGGGTATTCTGGACGGTATCATTGACGACTACTAGCCACGGGCAAAAAAACTCATCTTCAATCTCCACAGCAACGCTCACTTCAAACGTCATCGAACCACAGTCCCATGAAGAAGGTAAACCTGGACATAATGCTCTATCGAGATTCTGTTTGTAACTCTTCAATTTAACTGTCGGTGCAGGAGGTGGCCCATTCCAGCTGGTATTTTGTAGATAGTCGCCAGTGCGAAACACACTAGTAGACTGATATTCTCCATTGTAGACTCCCGAAGGCATCATGATTTTCAGGCTATATGAAATGGTAGCTGATATATCATGACCAATGCCGTAGTAAGTGGTAACACTATGCACGGCAGCGAGACCTTCTGTAGCAGAAATAAGTATTATCAGAGCGTACAACCATCGTAGTATTTTCATGTTAAATGTACTCAAATGTCGCAGTTAAAGAGGCGGTAAAATCACCGATCGTCACATCGCGACCGCTTTTCGCCTGGATCCAGGCTTTGAAATTAATCTCATTGTTACCGTTGATAAGCGCAAAGGTCGCCCCGGTGGGGTTGTTAATATCCACCCGTGTTCCGTCGAGCGTTTCCATTCCTATCCCCACGCCCTGCGCGGTGGAAGTGTCATCGACTGCCAGAAAACCCGGCTGACCGCTGTCTTCGGTGCCGCTCAGCGTGACTTTGACTTTGTATCCCGCCGGCCCTTTGCAGTCTTTCAGCTTAAACACAACCGGCAGGTGCGCGGACTGTCCGGCTACCATCAAATCCCGGTTGCTGACGGTGGGAAAATGGATTTCTGCCAGATTGGCACCATCCACCACCAGCGTGCAGGATTTACTCAGCAGGTTGCCGTAAAAATGCAGGTTGTTGTCCACGGCGAAAGTGTCTGTGCTGGCGGTCAGCAGCAGGCCCGCTAACAGCGCGTAACTGGGCGAATAAGTGCGTTCTGTTTTCATTGGTAATCCACCCGTAACGTTGCGTAAGCAGAAAAAGTCGTGTCCGTCAGCACCGCGTCAGCCGCTTTTACCGGCACCGCCTCCAGCTTCGGCTTCTGGCTAAAATCGGTGGCGTTAATGGAAAGCGGCTCGTTGAGCTTAAAACGCTGACCGTCGTGCTGAAGCTCAATTCCGAAACCGGGCACACTCGTCTCAATAGCAGAGTCGTTGTAGGAGGTTGCGGTCCCCGTCCAGGTGAGCGTCATATTCCACTCAGGATCGCGGACATCAGAGTCGCAACTCAGTTCGTAGTCCACTTTCTGACGACCGTAATTGCCGTCAATGCTGTCGATAATGAGATCGCGAAACTGCACTTCGATGGTTTGCCCGCCGCTGATGCTACATGCGGGCGGTGACATCAGCGTACCGTGGAATGTGATGTCCTCGTCGGTGGCCAGAGCCGAGCCCCAGCATGCGCACAGTAAAATAAGCGTGAGTTTTTTCATTGGTAATCAACCACCATGGTCAGACTGGCGTTAAATTCCGACGGCGTTAACTGCACCCCGCTCTGCTTTACCGGTACCGCTTTCAGCTGTGGCTGGGTGTTAAAGTTGAAAGGCGTCCAGGTATTTTCACCGACCGCAAACAGGGAATTATCGGCAGCGTTTTCAATCCGCACTCCCAGGCCAGCGATATTCGTGCTGAGAACCGTTTCTCCGTTGATAACGGCGGTATTGCCTTTAAGCTGCATTTGTAAGTCATCGCTGGCCTTATTGCCGCAGCTCAGGGTGTATTTCGCATCCTGTCGGTAATTGGTGCCATTAATCTTATTGATGAACACATTGCCAAATTCCACCGCGCTTCCCTTCACGGAACACGGCGGCGGTGCATCCACTAACACGCGCAGAGTTAACTCCACGGTTTTACTGCCAGCCATAACAGGGAAACTACAGAGACTGAATACCAGAAACCCCGCGCCCGCTAAAAACTTGTGACTCATAAGTTTCTCCCGGCATCAGCCTTTGCGGCTCTGCTCTACATCCACCTGGCAGGTATCGCCGCCACATTTAAAATACAGCGGCATCCGTGCGCCATAGTCGTTAACGTAGGTCAGCACCGGGACGCTATCCATTTTGACTTTTAACGGCACAGAGGTTTTTGGCGATATCACCATGGGGGAAAATCCCGCTGCCGGATTGCCATTTTTTTGTGCACTAGCGTTACTGATAACCACGAAGTACGGCGTCGGGTTATTGACAGTAAACTCCTGGCCGCTGCGGGTTAAGGTCACCTTATGCTGCCATGGATTTTTCATGCTGACGTTTTCCAGCGCCTTTGGTCGCCAGAACAGCTTGATGCGCGTTTGCAGCGCAATCTGTAACGTGTTGGGTTTGTTCGATTTCGGCGGGATCTCACGCACGTTGAAATAGAACACGCTCTCGCGGTCGGCAGGCAGCTTGTTGATATCCGGCATGCCCTGTATCTTCACCTGACCGTTCATCATGGAATCGATGCGCTGCACCGGCGGCAGTACCGTCAGCGGCGAGCTAATCTTGTTACCCTGCTCGTCTTCCATCCAGCTTTGTGCCAGATACGGCATTTTCGGGTCGTTATTGCGCAGCGTGACGCTGATTGATTTATCACTTTCGTTAAAAGTCAGGCGTGTACGGTCCGGGGTGACAGAGGCCTGTGCTGACAGGCTGGCGGCAGTTATCAGTAACGCCAGCGTCGTTGCGGCCGTTCTGGCAGAACAAAATAGATTCGTCATGGATCATTCCTTAATCACGTTATTAATTGGCGGATACCGATACCGGCGCTTCCGTTGGCATCACCTGCTGGGTCTGCTCCTGGATCACCGGCTTAATTTCATTGGGCACCGGGGAAGGTATCGCCCCTGTTTGCTGGCATGGTAGTAACAGGCCATTGAACAGATCGGCTGGCAGCGGGTCAGGCAGATGAATATCGCAGTGGGCCACACCGCCCCATGAAACGATCATATGCTCGCCAGGTTTGACGCCCGCGAGGTAGACGTTGCCGTCATCGTCAACCAGACCGACGTTCTGCGCGCTGTCGTTTTTCACTTCCGCGCCAAACGGCGGATAGCTGCCATCCTGCAGACGCAGTACCGCCATCGCTTTTTGCCCGCTGATCACCGAGAACTTACGGTAGCCAATGGCCCCTTCGGTAAGCGTCGCCTGCACCACGGACTGGGTGGCTTCGGCGTTTTCCGGCAGGTTGTTAAGGTCGATATACGCCTGGTTGCGGTAGTAGTTGTTGACGTCTGCCACCACGGCCTTACCGAACATATTGGTGTAAACCGCCGCACCGTTTCCTTCCACCGGAACACCGGCCACACCGTCGGCATCAATCAGCAGACGCGTGCCGCCCATATTCTGGGTGCGGTGGAGCGCGCCACCCTGCGCGGTGAGCGTCGCCCCGCCCTGGAGTGAAATCCCCGCTGAGGTGTACTGCCCTTCATGGTAGTTGGCGCTGAGATCCACCTGCGCAAGCGATCCATCGTGGCTGTAATAGCCGTCAACGCTGGAGTGTTTGTCGCTGGTGCCCACGTTCAGCTGGTAGTGAGTTGCGTCATCGACACGGCTGAAATACCCCACCTGACTGCTGTCCGAACCGCTGCCATAGTTGCCGTTATAGCTGATGGTGCTGCTGTCACCCCACGGCATGCTGAGCGATATGTACACACCTTTATCGGCCTGGTTATCATACTCGTAGCGGTATCCGGTCATGGAAATGCTCATGTTGCGGATACTGCCCAGGTTGAAGTAGTGAGAGAGCATGACGTTGTAGTTGGTCTGCTCGTCGCGATCCCAGTAAGTATGGCGGGTGTAGTTGAGATAAACAGATACACCGGCATCCCTGAAGTTCTGGTTGTAGGTGGCGGTGTACATCTCTTTGTCGTTGCCGGTGCGCACCATTTCGCTGTCGCTGGCATCGAGATACTCGCTCATGGTCATGAAGTTCTCTTCCGAGAAGCGGTATCCGGCAAAAGTGACGCGGCTGTTCAGTTCATCGAAGTCTTTGGAATAGCTCACGCGAAACGAGTTACCGTCCAGTGAACCTTTACCGTAGGCGGTCTCTTTATCCAGACGGGTATGCGAGTGGGTGATATCAAAGGCGACCGCACCAAACACAGACAGATCGCGACCGACGCCAAGCGCCGCCGACTGATAGTGTTCATCTGCCAGCGCCCCGCCGTAGAGCGACCAGCCGTTGGCAATCCCCCATGAAGCTTCGCCGCCGGAGAAGAAACCACCTTCAACATGATGCCCCCACTCCTGCGGGCGGCCCATCATCAGCTTATAGCGCACCTGGCCGGGGCGGGTCAGGAACGGCATCGAGGCGGTGTTGATGTCATATTCCTGCACCTGGCCGTTCTGTTCTTCAATGCGGATGTGCAGTGTACCGGAGACAGAATCGCCAAGATCCTGGATGCGGAACGGCCCCGCCGGAACCTGCGTTTCGTAAATCACGCGGCCCATCTGGCTGACGGTCACTTTCGCGGTGGTGTGCGCCACGCCGGAGATATCCGGCGCATAGCCGCGCAGATTCGGCGGCAACATTTGATCGTCGGTGCTGATACTGCCACCCACGTAGTTAAAGCCGTCGAAAATATCAGAATTAAGGTAGTCTTCGCCAAGGCCAAGTTTGGCTTTTAGCGACGGTAAGGCTCGCCAGGCGTAGTAGCGGCTCCACTCCCAGTTTTTTTGCGTGTCATCACCGTTGATAACATCGTCATCATTGCTTTTACTATGCAAATAATCAGTCTGCCAGTCGGCTCGCAGACGCCATGCGCCGAGGTTCACCCCAACCGTCCCGTTGCCGCTAATTTCATTGCTGTCATCCCCGCCATTTTCTTCATGTCGTGTCTGAGCGGTAATACTGTAGTCAGCAATTAAACCAGATATACCGTCATCCCAGCGTGAAGGCGGATCCCAGTTGATGTCGGTATATTCAAGGTAAGCCTGGGGTAATGAAATGACTAACGCTGACTGACTCAGGTCAGCTTTAATATCAATGCCTTCCAGTTGACCGGGTTTCAGGCATTTGCCGTCGTGGATCCATTGCAGGTTTTTTGCCACATCCTCTTTTAAGCCAAACTGCGCGACCAGTTCAGGCGGCAGGCAGGCATAGGTTTTACTGGCATCGTTCTCAGAGGCGTACCAGTAAATATCGTATTCTTCCGTCAGCGGCTGTTTATTTAGTTGAACCTGTAAATTGTATTTCCCAGGCTCGACATAACCCTGGCTGGAAAATCGCTTCAGATCGATTTTTGTGTCGCCTTTTAACTCCAGAAAACGGGAATCAAACTGAATTTCATCTTCAGCCCAGGCATTGACATAACTCCCGGACATTGCCAATGCAACTTAGCAGGGAAGTACCCGCAGTCGGAAAAGAGAATGGTCAGGCATACACGTATCCATCCGTAATTATTATAATTTGCGCGAATTCCATTTAAAAACCCCATAGCCCGAAAGCTATGGGGGTATCACTTAGAGATAAGTAATCTGGAAGGTCGTGTTGGCTTCAAAATTACCTAAATCTGGCGCATCAGCAGCGCCCACCAGCCAGGCTTTAAAGTCCAGCGTCTGCTTCGCTTTGCCTTTGTTGGTCGCCGTATCGTTTACGATTTTCTGTTCGATACCCGCGCCGCTTTTATAAGAGGTTCCCTGAGCGTCACCAATGGCCAGGCTGACATTGTTAAATGCCGCACCAGTATCGGTATTGTAAATGGTGTAGTAATTGCCGCTGTTGGTAGAAGACGCGTTACCGGTGAAGGTAGTGGTCATCGTTGTCTGGGTGTCAAACACACAGTCTTGCAGATGGATCTGGAAAGCTTTCGGTGTAGAAGTCCCGTTGTTTTTCAGGATCCCTGAACCAATGTCACCCATATCAACTTCCAGTTTGTGATCATCAGGAACGATGGAGCACGGGGAATCTTCAATGGTGCCGTAGAAACGTGCTGTACCATTGTTGCCAGCGGCGATTGTTGAAGTAGAAGCGAACGCACCCATTACCATTGTTGCAGCAATAGCTGTTTTTACAAACTTACTCATTATTTGTCCTTAAACCATAAATAATTAAAAATATAAACATTGCAATACATTGATTCAGTCAATAGCAATTATTTATACCCAGCCATTGAATACGGCATGCGATCCAAAAAAACAGGTCGTAAAAAATGTATTCGTTGGTGTGGGGTCGAATAGTGATGTTTTCACTCCCCTGATTCAATTTAATTTTACTAATGAGTAAATGTAGATTTAATTAATATATTGATAGGGGAAAGATTATCTTAAGGATCTTCTAAAAAAACACGAAATATATATTTAGAAAAAACAGGAAGCATATCAACAATGAATGCCAATAGCTTAAAAAACAAAC